>JAPOYR010000003.1 GCA_026706485.1 Chloroflexota bacterium
GGCAGCCCGTGGCCTTCCGCCCCACGGCAATCGACGGTCGCTGGACCATCCACTTCCTGACCGATGAACTGGACGTCGTGGACCTGCGGGATCCCGCCTAAATGTGTAAACGATGTCTCCGAACACCCGTAAACCATCTACCCGGTCTAAACAGGAGAGGGAGTCAGACGTTGCTCGTTCGGCGCCGGTCCGGTCCCTTCTCCCCTGGTGGCAGAAGGCTACGATGAGGGGGATTCGGGAACGGCCGAAGGGATTCGCACAGGCTTCCCTTTCTGGGATTGACGAAAGGATCCGGCCGCCCACAGATGAACTGCGAATCCCCGCCGAGCAACCACTCCGCGCGGACCATCATGCTGGTGATGGCGGACCAGCTGTCGGCGCGCTGGGTGGAGGCGTGTCTGGCTGACGCGGCGCAATCTACGCGACCGGCTGCTCGAAATGCTGATCGAGCAGGACTACCTACACTCGCCGCGAGGGAGTTCTGCCTATGGCGTGCTCTGACGGATCGTCCGTGATCGAGTACCGCGAGACCGCGGAGGGCCTGGAGCCTCGCCAACTGGTGGGATTCTTCGTCGATTGGCTGCGGATGCCGACGCCCGAGGCGCATCTCGAAATTCTGCACGGGAGCGCGAACGTCGTGGTGGCGATCGACCAGGAGTCGGATCAGGTGGTCGGGTTCGTCACGGCCATCAGCGACGGGATCCTGAGCGCCTACATCTCGCTGCTGGAGGTGCTGCTGGACTATCAGGGTCGCGGCATCGGCTCGGAGTTGATGCGGCGGCTCCTGGACCAAACCAAGGATCTGTACATGGTGGACACGCTCTGCGATGTGGACGTGCAGCCCTACTACGAGCGCTTCGGGATGAAACGGGCGACGGGGATGCGGATTCGGCGGTATGACCGGATTCCGAGTGGGGAGACGGGCGGGTAGGTCGGACGGGCCGGTTTGAAACCGGCCCTTACAGTCAAGCAGGGCGCGTCACGACGTGGCGTAGCCCTAGTCTCGAATTGCGGACTCGGGTAGGGGCGGGTCTAAACCCGCCCGCAGGTTTCAATCGTGCGCGGCGAAGCACGGGGCCAACACACTGCCGTCCGACAGTTGAGGCCTGGATTCCGGCTCCCCGCCTGCGCGGGGACAGGCTCCGCCGGAATGACAGACAGGTCCGTTCGCCCTGAGCGACGTCGAAGGGCGCCTCACGAACAGGCCGTGTCGGTCGTGGTTCGACAGGCTCACCACGAACGGACGTCGGTGTGCCATTCCTGAAGAGATTGGCAGCAATCCAGGTGGGGCGCTCAGGCTAGGCCGGCGCTCCGAGGATCACGGGCAGCGTGAGGCCCACGACAAGCACGAGCGCCCAGAGGGCCGGGGCGGCGCTTTGCAGGGCCTCGCGGCGGCGTTGCAGGCGGGCTTCGTCGGCCTGGCGGCGGGCGATCCACCAGGGGTTGTGGCGCGTTTCAAACCAGTGATAGGTCAGCCCGAGCCCGGCGCCGTAGGCGAGGTGACCGACCAGGCTCGCCGTCAATGAGGCGGCGCCGGCCGCGGACCACGCCGGCGTGGCGCCGAGCAGCATGGGCATGAGGATCTGCGGGCCGAGAATCCACAGGAAGAAGCCGTAGGAGACGCCCCAGCCCACGGCTGAGCCTGCGTCGTAGCTCTGGCGGCGAAACAGCAGGCCGTAGGCCGCGCCGAAGAGCATGGCGATGACGAGATGGATCGCGAGTCCCGCAATGTCCGACTCGCCGCCCATGAGGCCGGCCACGCCGCGCAGCGCCCCGACCTGGACCATGACAAAGGTAAAGAGCAGGCCGCCGACCACCCCGGCGGCGATGCCGCGGCCAAGGGCGCGCAGACCGCGCGTCCCCACGCCTTCCTCGTCGTCCGCGCCGCCCACCTCGTCGAACAGCACGCGCCAGAACCCGCGCAGCCACTGATAGCCCACGCCGAGAAACCCGCCAAAGACGAGATAGGCCAGCAGCGCGGGGTAGGCGTCCGCGGCGGCGGCTACCGACCAGGCGAGATCCCCGTCCAGGACGAGCGGCAGGATCGTGAGCCGCACCACGACCCAGAGTAGGAATCCGTACATCGCGCCGCGCACCAGTCCGGCCCCGGCGCTGTCGCTGGGGCGCTGGGCCAACGCCGCAAATCCCGCCCCGGCGACCGCGCCGATGAGCAGCGCGGCCAGCCAGGCCAGCAGACCGGCGGAGTCGGAAGGCAGCGCGGCGAACGTGGGCGTCTGGCCCTGATCGTTCAGCAGACCGGCCGCGATGGCGCCCGCCGCGAGTCCCGCCGCAGCCCCGAGACCCAGGCCGGTCAGCGAGGGCCGGCGCACGACCGGCCGGCTGAGGACCAACAACGCCAAGCCCGTCGTCGCGCCAAACAGCAGGAAGCCGAGCAGCAAGTCGAACGACGATTGCGCCGCGGCCAGCGACCAGGTGACCGGCTGGCCGGACGTGAGCGGGTAGAGCGTGAGGGGGTCGAGGAACCACACGACCGCGCCGTAGGCCAAGCCCCAGAAGACCAGGGCGTCGTTGCGGCGCGCCTGGTTGCGCACGAGGGCCGCGAACAGCACGCCGAAGACCGCCGACAGCGCGAAGTGCACCACTAGCCCGACACCCAGCGACTCGCGGGCGGTGACGATCAGCGCCATCGAGGCCATCATCCCGAGCTTCAGCATGGCGAGGGCCAGCACCACGCCGCCCACCAGCCCGGCCACCGCGCCGGTCAGCAGCCACGCGGCGAGGCGCTCGGAGCGGATCATCGGGCGGATTCTCCTGGCGCGACCGGCTTGGGTTTCGGGCGGGAGCTTGGCTCGGCAGCCTCGAACGGTCCGGGCAGCAGCACGATGTCACGCGGGAACAGCAGGTCGATGGCCCAGTCCAGCGCCACCCGCACCTTGCGGTCCATGCCCGGCAGCTTGGTGAAGTAGATCGTGCGCCACATGACCCAGGCGACGAAGCCGGAGAATTTGCGGCCGGCCACTTCGGCGGCGGCGGTGCGCGATCCGAGCGCGACCAGCGAGCCGATGGCGCGGTAGCTGAACGGCTTGGGCGCCTGCCCGCGCGCGACGGCCACCACGTTGTCGGCCACGGCCTTGCCCTGGCGGATCGCGTGCTGCGCGGTGGGCGGGTGAAAGGCGCCGGGCCGGTGCACGTCGGGCACCTGCGCGCCGTCGCCCAGGGCCCACACGCCATCGAGCCCCGGCACTTGCAGGGTGGTTTCAACGACGAGCTGGCCGCGCCGGTTGCGCTCGCAGGGCATCCCGCGCAACAGCGGGCTCGGCTGGTTGCCGGCGGTCCATACCAGCGTGCGCGTCGGAATCCGGGAGTCGTCGTCCAGGGTCACGCTCATGGCGTCGGCGGCAGCCACGCGCTGGCCGAGCACGAACTCGATGCCGCGGCGCTCTAGCCTTTCGCGCGCGTAGTCGCCCAGCTCCCGGCTCAGCTCGGGGATGATGCGGTCGCTGGAGTGCACCAGCACGAACCGCGGCTCCTCGCGCCCGATACCGGGGTAGTAGCGCCGCACGCTGCGCACGAGGTCGAAGAGCTCGGCGATAGCCTCGGTGCCGGCGAACCCGCCTCCCGCCACGGCGAACGTCAGCAGCGCCTCGCGCGCGGGACCGTCGGCCTGCTGCTCCGCGGTCTCCAGCGCCGTGATGACGTGGTTGCGCAGGCGGGCCGCGTCTTCGAGGGTCTTGAGGGTGAAGGCGTGCTCGGCGAGCCCCGGGAGGCCGTAAAACGCGGGCACGGAACCGACCGCCACGATCAAGTGGTCGTAGGCGATCCGCTCGGTCCGATCGGAGCCGATGGGGACGGCGGTGATGCACCTGGCGTCGGCGTCGACCGCCTGGACATCGGCGTGGCGAAATCGCGTGTGCGGGCAGGCGACGCGGATCGGGGCGGAGATGGCCTGGGCGTCCAATCCGCTCGACGCCACCTCCGCGAGCATCGGGGTAAAGAGCAGGAAGTTGCTGCGGCTCACCAGGGTCACGTCGAGCGGCACGTCCCTGCGATGCAGCTCTTCGAAGCGCTGCGCGGCCCCCAGGCCGGCAAACCCGCCGCCCACAATCACGACGCGGACGGGCTGGTCGGACACTCGGGAGGCGGCTGGAGCTTCAGCGCCCTGGCCGACCCCCACGCGAGTCGCCAACGCCAGCAGCACGCCAAGTCCCCCGCCGAACATCAGGTGCGCGATGAGGCTGGGAAAGTGCCGCGACGCGGCCTCGACCGACCAGGTGGGGGCGTCGCCGTCGAGCGCCGGACCGATGGTGAGCGGACCGACGACCCAGAGGATCAGCCCCGTCATGAGGGCCAGCGTGATGCGCGAGGCGTGCTCGCCGCGCCGGCGCAGCGGAATCACGCGCGCATAAATCGCCCCCGTCGCGGCCCCGATGACTAGGTGCACGGCCAGCAACGCGTCGTCGACCGGCGAACCCAGCAGTCCGTCGAACCCGCCCATGGGCGACGCCGGAACCAGGAACACGAGCGCCGCCGCGGCGCCCGCCAGGGCGCCGATCAGCACAGGCTCACGCGCGAGGCGCGTCACCAGGCGACCGGCGCGCCGGCGGCGCACGTTACGCGGGGAGGGTCGCGGTCGCGAACACGACGTGGAACGGCACGCAGTAGATGACGACGCTGTTGTACGTCGACAGGTCGGTGCCGGCCGGGATCTCGTAGTTCTGGTTGCCGATGTTGCCCTTCAACGCACCCACGTCGATGTAGTCGCCCAGCTGCTGGCTAGACGCCGGCGCGGGCGCCGACGACAGCAGCACGCTCAGCGCCGGACCGTTGGTGACCATAAAGTCGGTGAGGCGCAGCACCAGCTTGTCGTCGGGCGTGCGGAAGATGGTGGCGGTTCCGGAGCCGCGGTGAAAGTCGTCGGCGCCGCGGAACTGGCCCTCGCGCAAGAGCTCAGGCTGCGGCGCGGCTTCCGCCTGCGGCGTGGCCTCGGGCTTCGGCGTGGCCGCCGGCTCTGGCATGGCGGGCATCGGCTCGTCCATCATGGTGTCGGGCATGGCGGCGGCCGCCTCCATCACCCGCTCCTGGACCACCATGCGGTCCGCTTCGGCCAGCTCCTCGATCTCCATCAGCGTGGGGACGGCGGCCTCGAATTCGGCGGCCATCTCCTGCTTCTCTTCCTCGGTCATGGTCTCCATGGCGGCGGGTTCCGGAAGCTCGAAGGGGAACGCCTCGTCAACCACGGTGTCACGAAAGAGCGGCGAGATCAGCCACCAGGCAATCGCCACCGCAACGATGATTCCGACTAGTCCACCGCCGATCAGCACTCGTCGTCGAGTCATGTCAGCCTCCTTCGTACCGCCCTACGTTCGGCTGCCGCGGGCAGATTCCGTTGGACGTAGTGTGTACCTCCGACACCATACGCTGCCAGCCGCTAGGCGACGGTGTCTCCCACCACACTCAGCGCCAGATCGAGGCGCGACGTCGTGAATTGGTCCACATCGCATTCGATGGCTCGTGCGATGGCTGTCGCGTCGTTCACATTGGCGCCGTGCACCTGCATGCCCGCACCGTGCAACCGTCCGACGAAGTCCGCGTCGATCATGCCGATGGGCAGATGCGCGATTCGAGCGCCGGCCAACGACATCAGCTCCATGACCTGTCGGTGGCCCAACTCCGGTCCCATCCACTTCGGCCACGGGTCAACGAAAAACATGCCGGTGGGAATGCGCGGCTCGCGGCAATGCATGTGCCACAAGAGCGGCCGGTGCCCGGTCGTCAACTCCACCGAGCCAACGGCGTCGGCGGCTCGGATGGCTTCGAGCACCCGCTCCAGGAACGCCAGCGTGGTCCCCTTGAGCTCGATCTCAAGGCGCACGCGCCCGGCGGCGAGGCTGAGCACCTCCTCGAGCGTGGGAAGGCGCTCGCCGGCAAACGCCTCGCCGAACCACGCGCCGGCGTCCAGCGCCCGCAGCTCCGCGAGGGTGTGGTCAGTGACGAGCCCCGCGCCGTTGGTGGTGCGCGCGAGGTAGTAGTCGTGGTGGACCACCGGCGCTCCGTCGCGGCTCGGGTGGACGTCCAGCTCGATGCCGTCCGCCCCGGCGTCGATCGCGGCGGCGAAGGCCGGCAGCGTGTTCTCGGGACCCGCCGCCGTGTCGCCGCGATGCGCGATGACCAGCGGCTTGCGGGGCGCCATGCGCTTGCCGCCCTCGGATCCCGGTACGACTAACGGTTGCCGGCCGCCTCAGCCCCCGCCTTGCGCGGACGGCGTCGGCGTCGGTTGGACCGGGGTGCGCGGCCGTTTGCGCCGTTGGCTTTCGCCTTGCCGCCGCTCAGGCGTTCGCCGGGCATCACGCGGCGACCGTTGGCAGCCGCGGGTGTTTCGGCGGGTTCGTCGTCAGCCGGCAGAAACTCGGTCTTGATTTCGTCCCAGTAGCGACGCGGGATACGGCGCTCGAGCGAGTACTCGATCGAGGCCAGCCGGTCGAGTCCGGCGCCGCTGACGAGGGTGACGGAACGACCCGCGCGGCCCATGCGGCCGGTGCGGCCGGTGCGGTGGGTGAACATGTCGGGGTGATCGGGAATGTCGTAGTTGATCACCTGGGCCAGACCCATGATGTCCAGGCCGCGGGCGGCGACGTCGGTGGCAATCAGCACATCGATCTCTTCTTGGCGGAACCGATCCATCACGCGCTGCCGCGAGGGCTGGGGCATACCGCCCTGAATGGCGTCCACCCTAAGACCGCGGCGGCGCAAACGGTCGCGCAGAAGGTCGACGCCGCGGCGGGTGCGACCAAACACAATTGTGGGCACGCCGGGCGACTGCTGAAGGATGCCCTCAACTGCCGTGGCTTTTTCCATCTCGGGCACGACCCAGATCTCGTGGTCGATTTCGGGCAGATCTTCGGGCCGGGTGTCCAGCGCCACGTGCTCGGGGTCGCGCAGGTGGCGCAGGGTGAGCCGCGCAACCCAGCCCGGCACGGTGGCCGAGAACAGCGCCGTCTGCCGCGAGGCCGGCGAATAGCGCAGGATCGACTCGACCTGGGGCGCCATGCCGATGTCGAACATGCGGTCGGCCTCGTCGATCACGAGCACGCGCAGATCGTCGACATTCAGGTCGCGGCTTTCGATCAGGTCCAGCACGCGTCCCGGCGTGCCCACCACGACCTGCGCGCCCTGGGCGAGCGCGCGGCGCTGTGGGGTGTAGCTGAGCCCACCGACGATGCGCACCGACGGCGGGGCGCTCGGACCGAGCAAGGGATCGATGACGGTGCCGATTTGCTCGGCAAGCTCGCGGGTCGGCGCCAGCACCAGGGCCTGGACGCGCGGCAAATCGGGGTCAAGGCCTTCGACGAGCGGGATGGCGTAGGCCAGGGTCTTGCCGGAGCCGGTTCGGGCTTGCCCGACGACGTCGCGGCCTTCGAGCAAGTGCGGAATGCAGGCGGCTTGGATGGGGGTGGGACTGGTGATCTCGTCGGCCGCCAGCGCGTCGACGAGATCGGGTCGAACGCGCAGCGCGGTAAAACTCTCGATAGCGGGGGCCCTTCTGCTGCAACTGGCGCCCGCGGTGGGCCGATCGTTATCTGCGGCCCGCGCCCTACGTGGTGCGCTGGGCGCCTCTAGCTTTCTCAACCATACACAATCGCCAGCCCGCCGCGCAGTAGTATCGTGGCACCGGCGCGCCACCCGACGGACACGAGGGCCCTGCGATGACCGTGCCGCCAATGCCCGCCGCGGATGTCGAAGCGCTGTTCAAGGCCTCGATGGCGGCCCTGGCCTCCGGCGTCGCGGTGGTGACGGGCGCGACCGCCGACGGCTCGCCGCGCGGGCTCACCGTCACGTCGATCGCGTCGTACTCCGCCCATCCGCCCTCGGTGATTGTCTGCGTCGACGAGACCTGCAACAGCTATACCGCGCTCACGACGGGGAGCCATTTCGCGGCGCATCTGCTGCAGGCGGAGCAGGCCGACGTGGCCGCGCTGTTCGCCTCCAGCGCCATCGATAAGTTCGACCGCGTGTCGTGGAGGCTCTGGGACGACCGGCTGCCCGTCCTGCGCGACGTGCTGGCGGTGGTGATCTGCCGCCGCATCAGCACCACGGTGCTCGGGGACCACGCGATCCTGGTGGGCGAGGTGGTGGACGGGTCGATGCAGGACGCGCAGCCGCTGGTCTACTGGCGCCGCGGGTTCTACGAGGGGCCGGGCACGCCGATGGACGGCGGCTAGGGGGATTCGCACGGGCAGCCAAAAGGCTGCCCCTACAGGGACTTCAGCGGGGAGCGGGAGCAATGGCTGCAACAGCGCGTGATCTTTTGGCCGACCGAGGCTATGCGGCGGATCCCATCTATCTGACCGATCTGGACCGCGTCACGCCGGCCTCGGCGCTGGCGACCGAGCTGCGTCCACGCACCTGGCAAACGCTGCCCTACGAGACCGAACATTTGCGCGGCGTGCTGCTGTGGGCGGGATTCGAGTCACAGGCGCCCGCGGTCAGCTATCCGCTCGATCGGCGCGGCTGGCACGCCATCAGCGTGGGATTTCACCCGACCACTGAGGACCAGGGCTGGCTGGAGCAGGTGCTGGTGAAGCTGAGCGGCGATGACACCTACTCGATGCTGCGCTGGGAGCCGCCGCGGGGGCTGGACGGGCATGAGCGCCGGCTCCGGTTCGAGGAGCTCTTCTGGCGCGTAGCCAAGCTCGACGGCCAGGACCTGGTGTTCGAGCAGATCACCCGGCGCCTGGCGGCGGGCGACGGCCCGGGGACGGTTCAGGGCGAGTCGACCAAGATCGCCTACGTCAAGCTCGTGCCGCTCTCGGACGCCGAGGCGGCGGCGCACGAGCGGGACCTGCGCGACGCCTCCACCCGCCGGCTGTTTGGACACAACGACGCGTTCTATCCCTACACCTATCGCACGACGACCGCCGAGGAGATCCGGCGCGAGGTGGAGCCCTACCGCGAGACGGACTTCGGGCGCATCTATTGGGAGGTCGGCGGCGGCGACAAGCTCTACTACGACACCGCCGTGGGGCGCAATCCGGCCGATCTCGACCTGCAGGGCTACAGCCGGCTGGGCGAGCGCTTGCTGGTGGAGAGCTTTCGCGAGTTCAGGCGCAAGGGCATCGATCCGGTGGACGTGGCGCTGCGGCACACCCACGACCTGGGGATGGAGTTCCACGCCAGCTACCGGCTGGCGGCGTGGACCTATCCGCCGACCACCATGGAGGGGTATTTCACCGGCGGGTATTTCGAGCGTCACCCGGAGCTGCACTGCATCGACCGGCAGGGACGAATCCTGCCGCGGCTGTCATACGCGTTTCCGGAAACCCAGGAGTTTTGCCTGGCCGTGCTGCGCGAGATGGCGGCCTATCCGGTCGACGGCGTTGCGCTGCTGTTCAACCGGAGGCCGCCGTACCTGGACTACGAGGCGCCGCTGGTCGAGAGCTTCACGCGCGAGTTCGGCGAGGACCCGCACGACCTGGACGAGCGCGATCCCCGCTGGCTGGCCCACCGCGCCGCCGTGCTCACGGCGTTCATGCGGCGGCTGCGCGCCGAGATGGACGCCGCCAGCGCCGCGCGCCAGGGCAAGCGGATCGGCATTTCCGTGTGCGTGCTGGGCACCCAGGCCGACAACGACTTCTTTGGCCTGGACGTGGCCACCTGGGCGCGCGAGGGCCTGATCGACACGCTGATTCCCTACAGCCCCGCGCCGCTGGCCCTGCCGGTGGCCGAAGACACGTGGAATTCGGGCGAGCAGATCCAGCCGTTCGTCGAGGCGGTGCGCGGGACTCCCTGCCTCATGGCGCCCAACCTGATGCCGCGCGACCTGAGCGCCGAGGACTACCGCCGCATGGCCTCCATGCTCTACGGCGCCGGGGCCGAGCATCTGTTCGTGTGGGACTGCGCGGGCTCGTGGTTCCGCGCCAACCACCAGTCGCACTGGAACGCGCTGCGCCGGCTGGGTCACCGGGACGAGATCGAGGCCTGGCGGCAAGGAGGCGAGCCCAGCCTGGCGAACCCCACCATTCCCCTCCGCACCCTGGGCGGCTGGGACATGACCACCATCGCCCCGGGCTAAACGGTGTAGGGGCTGAGTGGTGTAGGGGCGGTTCGCGAACCGCCCGTCCTATCCGTCATTCCGGCGGAAGCCGGAATCCAGGTCGGGACTTGTTAGCGGCCACAATGCGTCGGCAGAGGATGTCGGCGAATTCCGGTGGCAGAGCTCTAAGCGGGCTGCTGGCTCCGCCCCAATCCGTTCGCCCTGAGCTTGTCGAAGGGCCGGTCATGGTTCGACAGGCTCACCACGAACGGGATGCGTAGCCCTCCGACGCAGGCTCCAACTGCCGCTACTCACCCCGCTCCGGATGCAGCGCGAGCTCCCGCCCGCGGTCGTCGATCGCGCGCAGCGCGAAGACCCAGGATCCCCACGCGTGCCGGGCCAGCCCGTCATCGGGGTTGTCGAGCTTCACCTGGAGCCGATTCCAGCCGGCCCGCAACGCCAGCCGACGCTCGCGATTGCGGAAGTAATCGTTTCGGCCCAGCGACGCCCAGGGGCCGTTGCCGATGCGCAGGCGCAAGTCGTTGACCCAACCGGCTTGCAGCGTGACGGCGGCGTCAGCCTCGACGTACAGCCAGGTTTGCGCCAGCCCGATCGCCGGATAGGTGAGCGAGTTCTCGGGTCCAATGGGGCGGAAGGTCAGCGAGAAGTCCACGAAGCCGTTGATGTCGGCGGCCGGCGCCCAGCGCGCGACGTGCCGATCGCCCCGGCGCCAGGGTGAGTCGGGCGAGTAGCCCATCTCGGCGAAGCGCTCGGCGGCATCGGCACGGTCGGCGGCAGCGTCCAACGCCGCTTCGTGATCCGGATGGAACGGGCCCATCAGCTGCCAGCGCGGTTCCGGCTCCGCGGCGCCGGTGGCGTCGTACGGCAGCTCCGATCCGAGCAGGAGTTGGTGCCAGTCCGGCATGCGGACGAACGGCCGGTGCGGCGGTTCCTGGTACCAGTACGCCGTGCTGCAAATGTCGTTGGCCATGGAGCCGAAGCGCACCTGGAGCGATTGGCCGAAGGGGATGGCGTCCGCCTCGAAGAAGCGGTAGGCCGCCAGCGTGTGCCGGGCGAGGGCGGGACCGAGGTCCTCCTGGGCGTAGTAGGGCACGCCCTGATCGAAATGCGTGGAGGGCCGGTGCAGCACGCCGCCGTTGGAGGCGCCAAACGCGTCCTCGCCGCCCGCGCCGCGCAGATGGGCGAATGGCCCCTCGGGCGCGTCGGCGGAATTCGTGACATAGATGTTCTCGGCGCCCGCGTGGGACCAGCGCGCCCGGTCGTCGCGCACGGCCACGCCGTAGTTGAAGCCCAGGAAACGACCGCGGCCGACCGCATCCAGCACCAGGTAGTTCCGTCCGAAGGCCTCGCAGGGGTTCTCGCGCCGGAACTGCGCGTGGAAGCGCAGCGGCTCCGTGAAGGATTCCGGCGGGTAGGCGTGCCAATCGGTCTGCAGCAGAATCCCGTCGTCACCCACGTCCGGGCCTGCCACGGCCTCGATGCGCGCCCCCTCCTGAAAGGGCATGGGAAACGTGGCCGTGTATCCGGCGTGGGCCTGCATGGTGAGGTAGCGCGAGTCGAGCGAGTAGGGCGGCAAGCCGTGGAGTTGGCCGAAGAAGTCGCCGAGCGGCGCCTCGACGGCAGGCGCGTCCGCGCCGTCCCAGAACATGCGCAGCACAATCTGGCGCTGGTGCGCCGGCGTCGGATGGCGCACGCTGGCGGCCCAGATGCGGCGGATGCAGCCGGGGCCGTCGAGCCGGGCCAACGTGACGGGAGTGTCGGGCGGCAGGGCCTGGTACGTGGTGACGCGCGAGGGTACGAAGTGGTCGGGCAGCGTTAGCCACGCCGGTTCCATCGACGGCATCACGGCGCCTCGGCAAAGGGGCCTTTGTGGCTAGCGTATATGGCCTCGCACAGCCGCATGGTCACCAGGGCGTCCTCCAGCGTGCTCCAGGGGCGGCGGCCATTGAGGATGCAGTCGGCGAAGTGGCGCGTCTCGTTGAAGTGCGGGCCGCCCTCGGGCGCGAGGTCGAGCGGCGCTTCGTAAGGATCGCCGTCGGCGAAGAGCTCAAAGGTGTCGGGCCGGTGCGCCTCTTCGGGCGGGCTCATGCGGGTGAGGTCCATGTAGGCCGAGAAGTCCTCGGCGTGCAGCTCGGCCCGCTGGATGCGGGTGCCCACGCCAAAGTGCGACATCAGCACGGCGCGCGCGCCGTTGGCGAAGGTGATCACGGCGTTGTGCCGCTCGCGCGCGGGGCTGGAGCGGTAGGTCTCGGCGTGGACATGGGTGACGACGCCGGTCGTCTCCATCGTGTCGCCCGCCAGCCAGCGCAGCAGGTCGACGTGGTGGATCGAGTCGCAGATCAACGCCGGCGGCATCAGGCCGCGACGCATGTTCTCGACTACGCGATCGCTCGGGTTCTTGTTGTAGGTCGCGGCGGCGTGCACGGGGCCGCCGCGGGCAAGCGTGAGTCGCTTCACGGCGAGGATCTGCGGAAAGTAGCGCCGGTTGAAGGAGGCGATGGCCATGGCGCTGCTGGCGGTCTCGGCCTCGATCATGGCCGCCGTGTCCGCGCTGGTGTTGCCCGGAGATTTTTCGACGGACGTGTGAATACCGCGCTCCAGGCACTCGCGCACGATGGGTAGCAGCTGTCCGGGCAGGGTGACCACGTAGACCACGTCGGGGCGCGCGCGGTCGAGCATCTCGCGGTAGTCGGTGACGGCGACTTCGGGTTTGTGTACAGCCGCCGCGGCCAGTCGCTGCTCGTCGAGGTCCGCCACGCCGACGAGTCGCATCTCGGGTTCGTCGGCAATCATCTGGAGGTGACCGCTGCCGTGATTGCCGGCCCCGATCACCGCCGCCTTGAGGGAGGCCATGGCGCTCGCTCCTCATATCTACAGGCCGTAGTGAAAGGCCATTGACGCATAATGGCGCGATTTGCGCCGCCGCGGGGAGCCTCCGTGTAGGGGCGTCCTTCCCGGCCCTGCGGTGATACCGTTCGCCCTGAGCTTGTCAAAGGGCCGTTCATGGTTCGACTGAGCCTGTCCTGAGCCTGCCGAAGGGCTCACCACGAACGGCTTGCGTGGGCGCCCGGCCGCAACCGACGCCGGGGAGGTAAAACCGATGACCGACTCCGATCGCGAACGCCTGCGCCTCCGTGTAGGGGCGTCCCTTGTGGGCGCCCCGCCGTACTCGGCGTCTGGGGGGTGAGACTCATGGCCGACTCCGATCGCGAACGCCTGCGCCGGATGCTCCAGGAACGCTCCTTCATCTCGGGCACGTTCAAGCTCTCGTCCGGCCAAACCAGCTCCTACTTCTTCGACGGCAAGCAGGTCGTGCTGGACCCTGTCGGCGCGCACCTGGCCGGCAACGCCGTGCTCGAGCTGATTCGAGAGCGGGCGCCCGAGGCCAACGCCGTGGCGGGCCCCACCGTGGGCGCGGACCCCATCGTGACCGCGGCCATGCTCCTGAGCGCCGGCACCGACCAGCCGCTGGCGGGGCTGTTCGTCCGGAGCGAGCGCAAGGACCACGGCACGGAGCGCATCATCGAAGGCCCGCTCCAGCGCGGCATGCGGGTGGTCATCGTCGACGACGCCGCAACCACCGGCGGGTCGCTGGTTCACACAACCCGCTGCCTGCGCGAAGCCGGCCTGGACCTCGAAGTCGTCCTCGCCATCGCGCTCGTCGACCGCCTGGCCGGCTACGAGGCCGCCATGAACGAAATCGGCGTCCCCGCGGCAAGCGTGTTCACCCTCGACGACTTCACGCCGCCGGAGGCCGCGAACTCGCCAGAGCCCGCGGAAACCAGTCGTTAGGTAGGCAACGGAACTATGGCCAGGCGAGCCGAGGCGGAAAAAGCCGGCGTATACGCGGCTGCACAGCAGTGGGTTGACGCCGCCCTTCGTAGCGACGACTCGCTCTTTACGCCCGGTGAACCGGTCTGGACACTTCAAAACATCGATGACATTGGTCACCGATTCTCCGCTCCTGATGCCGGGCAAGGTGGATTCTGGTATCGCCTTGAACAGCAGCTCAAAGACGCACCACCGAGAGCCGTCCAATTGGTCGCTGAGTCATTTTACGTCCGTCTCCTAATCGACGACGCAAGACTCAAGAGCACCACTAAGCGAGACCAGATCAAGCGGATTCTAGGTTGGGCTGACGCAGGAATCGTTCTTCCTGACCAACTTAGTCAGGTGCTTGATGTGGGCATTTGCGATCCTGGCACAGCATTTAATATGCGTGTCCATCACGGTTTGCAACTGATAGTACATCTATCCCAAAACCTCAAGCAGACGTCACAAGATCACCGAGATAGTGTGCTTGCCGGTCCGTGGGAGTTCCAGAATGCACTGCTCAAGATCACAACCTCTGCGTATTACAATCAAGCATCGGCACTGTTGCACCTCGTATATCCAGATACATTCGAGCGCATCGTCTCAAGAGACCACAAGGATCGAATCGTAAATGCCTTCGCCGATCACCTGAACAAGAAAACCAACGATCACGACCGCGATTTGCTTGCGATCCGCGGGGTGCTATCGGAGATCTATGGACGAGATTTCGACTTCTACGACGATGACGTTTGGCCTGTGTGGGATCACAGTCGTCAACCTGACACATCAAAGTGGGCACCAATCATTCGCTGGGCTAAGCCATTCGTCGAGCATCCTGACTTCGACCGACGAGAGCGCGACTACAAGCTCACAATTGCAGACAATCTTAAGAGAGCTCGATCAGCAGTTGAAGACAAATTGGATCATTGGCCGCGTGTGCTGCAACAGGCATTGCGACCTTCCAGCATCACCCCTGATCGGTCAGTCGAGGAACGGGTGCGCACAACAGCACAGCTCTATCGTGAAGAACAGAATCGCCTCACAGCGCTTGGACGGCGTCGAGAGGCCAAAGAATATGCCAGCCGAGCCAGTTTGCTTGAGACTACGATCGCTCCAATGGAATCGAGAGGCACGTTCCGGCGGGCGGCAGGCGGGCGCTGGCAATGCCGTGTGTGGTCACAGCGGCTGGGGCGGCAGATTGGCGCGACGGCCGATACACGCGAAGAGGCGCAAAGCCTAGCCCACAGACGCCGAGCGGAGCTTGAAGCCGACACAATTGCGGAGGGTGTATCTCCTGACAATGACCTGGTCCACCTTGCAGTAGTTGACCCCTTTCTCTTGTGGAGCGACGAACATCCGTCAGAGGCAAGAACCGCGCTGCTCGAGCTCTGGAGCGAGCCGAAAGATTTTGAAGAAGCAGTGCGCGGCTTTCTCCATCGTCTTCCGGCAGATGTTGTTGGTGAATCCGGTGCGAGGACAAATCTTGCCTCATTCTTGGCAATGGCCGTCGATCCCCGCCGCTACCCTCCATACCGAGAAATGCCGTACGCCACTGGATACAAGCTGACCGGGCATCCAACGTTGGGCGAAGGTGCCGATGAAGCCGCTACTTACCGCCACGCTCTGGGGTTCTTGGATAGCCTCATCGCGGAAGCATCGGCTCGCGGACTCGCGCTCCGGGATCGGCTGGACGCGGAGTCTGTGCTCTGGTCAATGTTTGCTTCAGGTGACTGGTACAAGGAAGTCCTTTCCAGAGATGAGCACGAAGCCTTCGCCGACCTTCTGAAGCGGGGTCGCGTGATGGATCCTGAGGAAGGAGTTGAGCCGCCGCCCATAACTCTTCACGACCTCGCTAGCGAGTTGCTCTGGGACGTCAGCTACCTCGAAGAAATCGAGCGGTTGCTGGAGGACAAGCACCAAGTGGTCTTCTACGGCCCGCCGGGTACGGGCAAGACCTACGTGGCGCAAGAGCTCGCGGAGTATTTCGCCGGCGAGCACGGCTCACTCGATCTGGTGCAGTTCCACCCGTCCTACGCCTATGAGGATTTCATCGAAGGCTTTCGCCCGGCCCTAGTCGACGACCAGCCGGGCTTCGAGCTCAAAGACGGACCTTTGAAGCGGATCGCTGACCGCGCGCGAAGCGAGCCGAACGCGAAGCACGTGTTGGTGATCGACGAGATCAATCGCGGCAATCTCGCCAAGGTCTTCGGCGAGCTGTATTTCCTGCTTGAGTACCGCGACCGTGAGATTTCGCTCCAATACGCCGATGAGCCGTTCACGCTGCCCGAGAACCTGTGGATCATCGCGACGATGAACACGGCCGACCGCTCGATCGCGCTGGTGGACGCGGCGCTGCGGCGGCGCTTCTTCTTCGTGCCGTTCTTTCCCGACGAGCCGCCAGTGGAGGGCCTCCTTCGCCGCTGGCTCTTGGAAGAAAAGCCCACAATGCTCTGGGTCGCCGACGTAGTGGACGCGGCAAACCAGATTCTCAAGGACTTGGACAAGCGGGACATGGCCGTCGGTCCCAGCCACTTCATGAACAAGAAGCTAGACGAGGAGTGGGTGAGACGAATCTGGAAGCACTCAATCCTGCCCTACGTCGAGGAACAGCTCTTTGGGCAAACCGATCGCATCGGGGAGTTCGAGCTCGACAAGCTCCGCGCCGCAGTTCAACGGCCGACTGCCGCCGAGGAAGAAGCGGCTACTGCCAACGGGCAAGCCGATGCAGCGCCTGAGCCTGCCGACGCCTAGATTCCCGCCTTCGCGGGAATGACGGATGGGGCAATGCAGCCAATGGCGCGACTTTTTCTCACCGAGTACGAGCGAAGGGAGCGCGTCCGGCTAACGCGCGATCAACTCGACGCGCTGCAAGGCATGGACCCGTCGCCCTCGATCGACGTGCGGCCCACGCCGGGCGAGCAGGGCGTGTACGACCTGACGCCGGGATCGATGGTGGGGGTGGTGCGCCTGCCGGACCTCACGATTGAGATCGCACCCAAGGTATCCGTCCAGCAGGTGATCTTCCTGATCTCTTACGCGCTCGGACAGTTGCACCTGCTTCCCACGCGCGTTGACGTCGGGATTGCCGATCTGGTGGAGGCCATGGTCCGCCTGTTCCACGACCGAGTGCATCGGGCCACGCACCGCGGACTCTTGCACGGCTACGAGACCCGCGAGGAAGCGCTGCACGTCGTGCGCGGGCGCATCCGCATCGACGACCAGCTGCGCCAGCGATTTGGCGTGGCGGTGCCAATCGAGGTGAGCTACGACGAATTCACCCCCGATATTCCGGCCAATCAGCTGCTCAAGGCGGCGGTGCGCCGTCTGGCGCGCCTGCCCCTGCGCTCGCGAGAGTCCCGTCGGCTGCTCGGCGCCATGCGGGCCGTGTTCGTCAACGTCTCGGACATCGAGTATCGGCGCTCGGACACCCTCCCCGATCCACCGCTCAACCCGCTGAATGCGCATTACCAGCCCGCGTTGGGCCTGGCCCGGCTGATCCTCAAATCGACGAGCTTCGAGTTGGCTCAGGGCAAGGTACGCGCGGCGTCGTTTCTCATCGACATGAACAGGGTCTTCGAGGACTTCGTGGTCGTTGCCCTGCGCGAGGCGCTGGAACTGACGGCGGGCGTATTCCCCCAAGGAGCGCAGAATCGCAGGCTGTGCCTCGACCGGGAGGAGCGCGTGAGGTTGGAGCCCGACATTTCGTGGTGGGAGAACAGCCGCTGCACCTTCGTCGGCGACACGAAGTACAAGCGCGCGTTTGGGAACGACGCGCGCAACGCCGACATCTATCAAGTCCTGGCCTACGCCATGGCCGCCAGACTCCCCAGCGCGTTGCTGATTTACGCCGCCGCCGATGACGCGGACGAGGAGGCAGGCGCCGTCTACCGCCTCGTGGACGGACGACTCGTGGAGCAGGCGGTGCTGGACTTGCGAGGCGATTCGGATCAGGTGCTCAATCGCGTCACGGCGCTGGCCGCCAAAGTCCGCGAGCATCGGGCGCGGGCCAGTCTCGTGAATCGTGCGGCCTGACGGCGGCTGAATCGCTCCGGCGGCGCTGGTTCGTTTTGCCCGAGGCTGGACGCCGAGACAAACGCGCAATCCAAGCAAACTGTTTGTTTGACGGAGGAAAGTTCATCTGACAATTTAACTGTTGTCAGGCAGATTCTCCTCAAATCCGGGAGCCTTGCTGATGGCGACGCACGCCTACGACTACGAACGGCAGCCTGCGGAGCAGGTCGTTGTCGGCCTGACGACCAAGTCCGACAAGATCCGCGCGCTGTTTCGCGCCGGTTACAGCCGGTCGGAGATTGCCCGCAGCCTCGGCATCCGCTACCAGCATGTCCGCAACGTGCTGGTGCAGTCGGGCTATATGGAAACCCAGTTGAGCCGACCCTTGCCGGACGAAGACGCGGCAGCCGCGGCTTCGGCGCCTGAGCAAGTCCTAGCCACGATCGGAGCGGGAGGGAGGGTGGTGATCCCGGCGGCATACCGCGCGTCCCTCGGAATCAAGGACGGCGACGCTGTGATCTTGCGGTTGGAAGGCGAAGAGCTGCGCCTCGTGAGCTACGACACCGAAACCCGTCTGATTCGCGAGATGATCGCCCGTTATGTGCCCGAGGGTGTGAGCCTGGTGGACGAGTTAATCAAAGAGCGCCGCCGTGAGGCCGCCGCCGAGGAGTCCATGTGAGCCGCGCCGTGCTGGATGCGTCGGCGATGGTGGCCTTCATACGCGGCGAACCGGGCGATGAAATCGTGAACGGATATGTGGGCGACGCGCTGGCCTCGGCGGTGAACGTCGCCGAGACCGCCGCCCGGCTCGTCGATCTTGGCCTTTCGCTCACCGAAGTCGAACGCTCCATCGCCCACCTGTTCTTGGACATCGTCCCTTTCGACGAGGAACAGGCCCTTGCCACCGCCGCCACCCGCCGCACCACTCGCCACCGCGGGCTCTCGCTTGGCGACCGGGCCTGTCTGGAATTGGCGGCGCGCCGGCGGCTGCCGGCGGTGACGGCGGATCGGGCTTGGGCGGAGCTCGACGTGGATGTCGAGGTGCGGCTGATTCGCGGGGCATAGGCCGGGCACAAGGCCCGCCCCTACACGGATCTTGCGTTCCGCGGCCGAGATCGAACGGCTGGGATTCCTCGCTGGCGCTCGGAATGCCAAAGAGGGGGCGCTCGGAGTGACGGAATGCGCGCGCGGGTGCCACGATGGGGCCGTGCCTGGCGCAGCTCGGGGGTGAGGCCGATGTCGTCGAGCAATCGCGCGCAGCTGATGCGCGATGGATATCTGGTCAAGCGCGACGTGATCCCAGAGGACCAGCTGGCGTCGCTGCGCGTGACCTTCGAGACGCTGCTCGATCGTCAGCGCGCGGTGTGGCGGCGCGAGCGCGGGCCCGACGACCCGCCGGGCGGCATCTGGGACAGCGCGATGCAGCCGCGGCTGAGCAATACCGAAACGTTCATCGACGCGGATACGGCCGAGGCGGTGGAGATTTGGGTCTCGGAGCCGATTCGCGGTCTGGCCGCGGAGTTGCTCGACGACGAGCACGCCGGAATCAGCGCGATGCAGATGATGTGCAACCCCACCTTTGACTACGGTCCGGCGCCGTGGCATCGCGACATTCACCCCATCGACATGGGGCCCATGCAGTCGATGCAGGACAGCCTGGTGGAAGACGGGCCCAACTACATGCAGTGGAACATTCCGCTGTACGACGACAGCGTCTTCTGGATCGTCCCCGGCAGCCACACGCGGATCAATACCGAGGCCGAGAATCGCAGCCTGTTGGAAAACGCCCGCGTGCCGATTCCCGGCGGCGAGCAGGTCGAACTGCGCGCCGGCGACGTGCTGGTCTATGTCAACTATTTGATCCACTGGGGCAGCCGCTACATGAGCGAGCCCACGCGCCGCACCCTGCACGGCGGACACACCATCTATCCGCACTGGGAGGACCTGGACTTCACGCAGCATCTCTCGGCCGAGGCGCGCGGCTGGTTCGAGCTGTGGGCCGCGCGCACGGCCAGGCTGAAGGACGACACCGAGCGCGCACTGCGGGCGGTGCTGGACCGCGACGGGGATTCCTATTCGAAGGCGCTGGAGGCGCTGCGGCCCGGCGCGGGCGCCGCCACCAAGCTGCAGCTGACGATCTGGCTCTGCAAGGCCGCCATGCACATCCACAACCTCAAGCGGCCGGACTACGCCAGCCTGCCGGCCGAGTTCCGCCGCCGCGCTGAATACAGTCACGGCATCTCGCTCAACTGGGGGCCGGCGTTTGCGGAGCGGTTCACCAAACCCGAGGCGGACGCGATTTGGCAGCGGTTCGGCGCGCTCGAGGACCATCTGCTGGCGCCGGGCGGCGAGGACTACGTGCCCGGCTACCAGTCGGGTCCGATTCCCTATTCCCTCGAGCGGATGCACGCCGGCATCACCGTCGGCGAGTTCATCGCCAGTTGGGGGCACGCGGCGTAGGAAGGGCCGAGCACCCTCACCTCAATCCTCTCCCATCAAGGGAGAGGAGGCCGGACGGGGCGGGGTGATCCATCGGGCGGCCACGAGGGCCGCCCCTACGCGGAATCAGAGCCGTTTCCGTACTCTGCAACACATCCGTGCCGGGGTGGCGGAATGGCAGACGCACGGGACTTAAAATCCCGGGACTTCGGTCGTGTGGGTTCGACTCCCACCCCCGGCACCGGCGTTGTCGCGGCGAAGCCCCCGCTCGGTCGATCCCAAATCGGCCGGCCCACGGCTGCGCGCGTCCAATGCGTCCCTGGCAATGTTCCGGCAGGTGGATCGACCGTCCCTACAAGGGGTCAGTCTGGGTCGGCTGGGGTAGGGTAACGGAGACCAACTTGGCGGCCCAAGAGGCGGCCGAGGGAGTTCAGCGGATCGCAATACGGATGAACTACCGATGACGATGCCGTACAGCGACGACCTGATCCGGCGCCAATTGCGCTTGGGTGAGGACAACGGGTGGGAGTTCAAGGAGGTCGACTTCAGTAGCGCCCGACGGATCCGACAGCGGCGGGACGACTGGGCCGATGAGATTGCCGCATTCGCAAATGCCCGTGGCGGTGTGCTCCTGCTCGGCGTCACCGATGGCGGTGAGGTTCCGGGAATGTCCCGCGAGCGTCTGGACGAATTGGAACGACTCGTAGGAGACATTTGCAGGGATTCCATAACGCCGGCGATCCGAGTCGAGGCCTACCGTCGCGAGCTGGATCAGCGGTCGTTCCTGCTGGTCTCGGTTCCCGAGGGCCATTCCCAGCACGACAGCCCCGGCGGGAGCTATGTGCGCGTTGGCAGTTCGAAGCTCCCAATGACGCCCGACGAACGGATGCGTCTCGCGCAACGGCGAGGCCAAGCCCGCTACGCCGGCGTCGACAAGCAGACGGTTGCCGCCACCGGGTTTGCCACGCTTGATGAGCGGCTGTGGAAACCATTGCTCAGTGCCGAGAGCTTGGCTGCTCCGGAGGTGGGACTGGAGAAGCTCGCGCTGCTTGGCACAGACGTGCATGGCGCTACCCGGGCCACGGTAGCCGGTGTGCTGCTCTGCACCGAGAACCCTGCACAGTTTCTCCCAAACGCCGTCATCACGGCCGTGCGTTACCGAGGCACAGACCGCGCATCTGGGCAGATCGACGCGCAGGAGATCAGCGGGCCGATCAACCGCCAGATCACGCAGGCACTCGCATTCGCTACACGCAACATGCGCGTCGGTGCGCGCAAGGCTCCCGCCCGTGAAGACTTGCCCGAATACAGCGCCCGTGCGCTGTTCGAGGGCTTAGTGAACGCGGTCGTGCACCGCGACTATTCGATCAGAGGGAGCCGAATCCGGCTGTCGATCTTCGCCGACCGCCTCGAACTCCGCTCTCCAGGCGCTCTCCCAAACAACCTGACGATCGAGAGCATGGGCGAACGGCAATCGACCCGAAACGAGGTGCTGACGTCGGTGCTCGGCAGAATGGACGCCAGCGGAGTCGAAGGCGCGGGAGGCAGGCAGTATTTCATGGAACGGCGCGGCGACGGCGTCCCTATCATTCGCCGCGAGACGAAGGCACTCACCGGGAAAGAACCGACGTTCCGGCTGATTGACGACGCGGAACTCTGCCTCACGTTACCGGCTGCCGAGCTTGACTCCGGACCTGCGACCGTCACGATCACGGTGCGCCGGGACAGTCGACCGCTCGCAGGCGCGGACGTGCTGGCGCTGTTTCCAAACAAGACATGGAAGCGAACGTCCACGGACAGCCACGGCGAAGCGCGCCTCGAACTGCATTCAACTCATCTGCCTATGACAGTGTTCGCGGCCGCCGACGGTTCCGTCGCATACGTCGAGCGGGAATGGGTCCCGGCGGAACGAGCGCTCGCCATTGAACTAACCCCGCTGCCTGGCGGCGGTTCGGTCGTGTTCGCTGAAGAGACAGGTTGCGTCCCCGGACTTGTGGGCCGCCTGAATCCAATCCTCGATACGAGCAACAGAACGTATCTCTACGCATCCAACATCGCCATAAACGGAGGGCGCCAACAGCCGGTCTCGTTCGTCCCAGGCGTGGAAGACCTGCACTTGATGGACGCCAACGGCAACGATTTGCTCGTGCGCGTGGCAGCGATTGTCGGACGGTCATCGCTCCTCGAGTACCGCCCGATCGAGGTGAAGCCGGGGTAGAAGAGAGCCGCCGGCGTCGCGATCAACTCGAATGTCGCAGGCGGAACGTGCTACCCGCCCTTACGCAATTCAGACCGCTTCACCTCCGAATTCGCGATTGACGCGCTCGTACTCGTCGGGGCTGCCGATGTCGAACCAGCGCCCGTGAAACGCCTGGCCGATCACCCGGCGCCGGGTGTGGAGCCACTCCATGACCGACCCGAACTTGTCGGTGCTGCCGCCGTCGGCCAGGTAGGCGTCGAAGTCGGCCAGGTTGGCGCGCGGGAAGCCGTAGATGCCGGTCGCGGCAAGCGTCGAACGCGGCGCCTCCGGCTTTTCGACGAACGAGACGATCCGATCATCGTCGTCCAGTTCGACGATGCCGTAGCGCGTCGCCAATTCCAACGACTCGACGTCGTACAGCCCCACCACGATGTCGCTGACGGCTCGCGCCGCCAGCGGCCGCAGGTCGAAGTCGAACACGTTGTCGCCCAGCACGATGATGAGATCGTCGTCGGGGTGCGCGGTGTCCAGGAAGTATTTGATGTCGCCGATGGAGCCCAGCTTGGTCGCTTCGGTGGTGGTCTGATCGTTGTGCAGCGTCAGGCGCGGGGCCAGGTCGTGCGCCGCGGCCCAGTCGACGAACTGGGGGAAAAAGACATCGTGGGTAATGACGTGGACCTGCTGCATGTCGTCGACGGCGGCCAGTCGCTCGACCACGAAATCCAAGCTGCAGCGCGTGCCGATGGGCAACAAGTGCTTGGGCGTGGCGCGGGCGAGATCGCCCATGCGCGTGGCCCAGCCGGCGGCGAGGATCAACGCTTGCATGCCGCCGATGATAGCGCCGGCCGCAAGCGCGGACGCGTGCGCCGCTATACTCGGCGACACCGCGAACGAGACTCCGCGCCGACATCCCGCTGCGGATGGGCTACGGGGATGAGCCGCCAGCCGGGAGAGTGGCGCGCGTGACCGATGCACGCCGTGAATTGATCTTCGGAGCGCTCGGTCTCGCCATTCTCGCGGTCGTGGCCGTGGTCCTGGTCACACAGGCTTCCGATAGCTTCCCCGGAACGGGCGGCGAGTCGCCTTCAGACGAAACTTCCCCTGGGGTGACGGTGCCGCCGCTGCCTTCGCCGACGCCCACGCCCACCCGTGTCCCAACCCCCACGCCCACGCCCCTGCCGCAGACCTACACCGTGCAAAGCGGGGACACGCTGGCGCTGATCGCCGAGCGTTTCAACGTCACGATCGAGGATCTGGCCGCGAAGAACGGGATTCTGGATCCGAACAACATCTTCGCGGGGCAGAAGCTCGAGCTTCCCCAGCCGGACGAGCGGGTGACGCCCGCGGCGCCAACGGGATCCGACGACGAGGTCTACGTCGTGAAGGCCGGCGACACGCTGTTCGCCATTGCGCAGGAGCTGGGGGTGACCGTGGAAGACCTGGCTGATATCAACGAGATCGCCGACCCGTCGCAGCTCTTCGTCGGCCGGCCGCTCAGGATCCCCGAGCGCCAGATCACGCCCCCCACACCCCGTCCATCGCCCTAGTCGCCCCGGGGGCGATGACGGTTGGAGCGCAGCGCCGATGTCCGGATGACCGAGAGAGCGCGACCCCGGACTGAACCGGGCCGCCTACCGAGGCTGAACCGCCGCTCTCTATAATCGGGCGTCGCCAGATTCGCGCTACCGGAACCATGTCAATCACGTCAACGGTCATCAAGCGCGCCGTCCGCCAAGCTCCGACGGAGGCGTTGACGCTCGTCGAGCGCGCGGTCAAGCGGCCGCTATTCGGCTGCCAGATGTGCGGGCACTGCATCCTGCAGGACACGGCCTTCATCTGTCCGATGGCTTGCCCGAAGGGGCTGCGCGACGGGCCATGCGGCGGGACCGACATGCACGGCATGTGCGAAACCGATCCCTCGATGCCCTGCGTGTGGCTGCGGATTTATGAACGCGCGGAGCGCCTGGGGCGCGTCGACCGGCTGATGAAGCTGCAGGACGATTTGGACTGGCGCGGCCAGGGCACGTCGTCGTGGATCAGCCTCGTGAAGCGGGCCGCCGATCGCATGCATCCGGCGGCGCGGGAGAAGTCCTAGCGAGCAGATTCGCGGCGGCGGAAGATGCGCCGCCGGAGTCGGAAGATCGCGAAAGCCAAGAGCACAACGCCGGCGACTACCGCGAGGCTGACCCCAATGCTCACGTTCTCCTCGATGGCCTCGACCAGAAGCTCGTATTCATCGCCGAGCGCCCATCCGAGGCCCACGAATATGCAGGCCCAGATGGTGGCTGAGATGGCCACCGACGGCACGAACAGCCGAAAGTCAACGCGCGACACGCCGCACACCAGCGTCAAAATGACGCGGAATCCCGGGACCAGGCGAAGCAAGATCACCGCCCAGAACTGGTAACGGCGGAGCCAGACCTCGATTCGCTCCTGGCGTTCGTGGCTGAGGCGAAAGATGCCCCGCAGCCGGTTGATGAGCCGAGTGCCGAAATATCGTCCGAGCCAGTATTGAATGGACGCCCCGAGGGTGGCCGATCCGACGGTGACCAGCAGCACGAGCAGCGGGTGCGCCTCGCCGCGGGATATCTGATAGCCCATGAGCACCAGCAAGGTATCGGCCGGCACTGGAAAGGGAATGCCGACCTCTTCGATGCCCACATACAGGGCTAAGCCCAGGTACTGGCTGACACCCAGAAAGGCCGACAGGGCCTCGCGGAAGGCATCGAACCCTTCACCCATTCAAGGCCCCAACCCGGCGAACGGACGTCTCGATCAGCATGCGCGCGCCTGGCGCCGACCCACCCTGGGTGAGGGCGCCTGGCCGGCGCCAACCGGCCGGAACGCGATTCGATCTGATGGGTCACGGGCGACGCCCCGCTCTCTCGACTTCCGCCACACCACGGGCGATCTCCTGCCGTTGCGCGCGTGCATGGCGTCCGGGACGCACGCTGCTGGGGTGAGGCCGCTTAGTCTACGCGCGGCCGCCGCGACGGGGACATTCTAGGCGGCGCGTCCGGCCGCTCCATACCTGCCGAGGGTAAACCGGATCCGAATGCGCACCAGGTCCCGCAGGACACCGAAGGCAACGAGCGTGGGCCGGAGACGCGATCCGGGATGGTCCCGCCAGGCGACGGGGATCTGCGCCACGCGGTAGCCGCGGTGCACGGCGAGCCGCAGCACCTCGACATCGAACACCCAGCGCTCGATCAGCGTGCCGCCGAACAGATCCTTGGCCGCTTCCCGACGAAAGAACTTGAATCCGCACTGACTATCGGGGAATCCGCGCAGCCCGGCGATCGTCGGCGTAATGGCGCGAAACATCCGGGCGCCGACCCGCCGGGCCGCGGTCTGGGCGCGGAGGGTGCGACTGCGAGGCATCGCGCGCGAACCGATGACGACGTCGTAGCCGCGGTCGAAGGCTTCCAGCGCCCGGGGCAGTTCATCGAGCGGGGTTGACAGGTCCGCATCCACGAAACCGATGACGTCCGCGTCTGCGGCCAGCATCCCCGCACGCACGGCCGCACCCTTGCCCCGCTGTCCCGGAAGAGTGATGACATCCACGGGGCGGTCTGACACCGCGTGGCTCAGGGCGACGTCGGCGGTGGCGTCGGCGCTGCCGTCATCCACCACGATGACGTTGGCGTCGATTCCGGCCTGCGACAGGTAAGCCGCCATCGTGTCGAGGGTGTCGCCCAGGCGCCGCGCCTCGTTGTACGCCGGGATGACGAGGGTCAGCGTGGGCATCAGCGACACGCCAAGGCGAAGCGCGTCCGGCTCGCAGCGGCCAGCAACGCGAAAGCGGTGGACATTAAGACCCTGCCTCAAGACGCGGCGCGACCGCGATCACTGTATCGAGCCGAACAACCGTTCCTCGGGCGTGCGTGCGGACTCCGGGTCAGCCGCCTCGAGCGAGCGATCGACGGGCGGCAATTGTGACCGCGCCCGCCGCCATGCGTCCACCACGTCGGGCGACTCGCCGCCGTGGGGCGTGAGCCGCGGACGCACGCGACACAGCACCGTCGTGTTGACCGCCGCCCCCGCCACGATGGCCTGTCCTTTGCTCAGCGCCGGCAGCTCGGCCAGCAGCTCGCGTCCGGCGCTCTCGACCGCGCCCGCAATGGCCTGCTGATCGACGGGATTCACCACGCGCAGGATGCACTGGGTCATGCACTGGCTCAGCACATCCTGGTCGAGCTTGCCGGGACGCTGCGAAATCAGTCCCACGGCAAACCCGAACTTGCGGCCCTCGGCCAGGATCTGCTTGAGCAGGTTGGTGGTGGGCACCTCCTCGCTAGCCGGCGCGAAGTGGTGGGCTTCCTCGACGAGGGTGAACACCGGCGCCGGGAGGTGCTGCTCCTCGCCCGAGCCGATGCGCCCCTTGGCGGTGCCCACGCGACCGTCGAACGAGCGCCGCAGCAACGTGGCGGCGATGACTTGCTGCTCCTCGCGCGGCACTTCGTTGAGTTGCACCACGGTGCACTGTCCGGGGCGAATCAGCTCCTGCAGCGACGTGTGCTCGTAGTCGTCGAAGATGCCGTCCTGGCGGCCCAGGGTGGCGTTGAGGCGCCACATCAACGCGCGCTTGACGAGCATGTAGTCGGCGCCCTCGTCGCCGGCGTTGCGCGGGCCGCCGCTCAGCTCGACGTCGTTGACGGCTTCCGTGAGCTGCCGATACGTCCAGCGGAGTCCGCGGTCGATGCCAACGGCTCGCAGCGCCAGCCTGAGGACCTCGCGCTGCGGTCCGGACAGGCCGTGGGTCGAGCCGACAAGCTGATAGATGTCGCTCGGGTGCAGGAGGTCGCGGCGGATCTTGATCTGCTCCGGGCGCACCACCAGCGTCCGCGCGCGATAGCCCTCACCGCGGAAGCCCGGGTGGTTGGCAATCTCCTCGAGCGTGCCGTACTCCCCGTGGGGGTCGACGATGACAACCGCCGCGCCCACCGATGGCTGCATCAACTCCTCGACGATCACGCCCGCGAGGTAGCTCTTGCCGGCGCCGGTGCCCGCGATGATGGCCAGGTGCGTGCTGGCGAACTCGTTCATGTCGAGCGTGATGGGCACGCGATCCCTGGCGCGCGTGAGCAGACTGCCGACATGTGCCGCGCCAGGCTTTCCATGCGGATTCCGGGAGAGCGCGTGCGCCAGGTCGTCGTCCGGCACCAGATAGACGGGCCGTCCGGCGCGGGGCGCGACCCGCGGATTCACAAAGCCCAGCGCGTCGTCGAAGTAGCCCAGGACGGCGACGTCGAACTCATACAGCTCCGGCGTCGCGTGATCGAACCCGATAAGCTCCGCCACCCGGCTGGGCGGCACCTGCGGATCGGCCATGAAGGCGTCGGGATAGAGCTTGAGCGGGCGGCGCGCGTCGATGCGTCCGAGCACGGAGCGCAACTCTCCATCGACACGAGCGTCGTATGCCACGAACTCACCGATCTTGAGCTGGTCGTCGGCGTCAGGGGCGACCAGGGTGTAGGTATGCGGGGACTCACCCGGTCCCTTGGTGGTGCCGACGGGCACGGCGCCGCTCATCCGGCCGCCTCGATGCGCGTGCGCCAGGCGATGGAATCCCGCAGCACGGCCACCGCGCCCGCGTGAGCCGGAAACGCTTCGACCAGGCGCTGGGTGATCGCCAGGGCCAGCTCCGAGGTCAGCGGGTGTCCGTGGGCCAGCAGCAGCGGCAGATAGGCCGCCCGCAACCCGTTGTCCGCGCTATGGAAGGCCTCGAACTCGGCATCGTCCAACCGGTGAACCGCATCCCCGACGCTGAGGGCATGGGCCACCACGCCCTGGGTGACCTCGCCGGCGGCGGACCGCGAGCCGAGGAGCAGCACCCCGATCAGGGTTGCGGTTTCGGGCAACTGGTCGGGGGCGAGCGTTTGCAGCTCGGTGCTGGTGGTCAACCGGGGCCCGAGCGCGCCAAACTCGGGGTTGACCAGCGTGGCGTCGAACACGACGCCGATGGCCGAGTCGCCGGCGGACCGCGGAACGGCCACGAAGGTGCCGAAGGCGTAGTCGCCGGGCTCGGGTGCGACATCGACCTCGCCGGGGCGATCAACCTGCGCCACGTACTCCACGTGCGAGTTGGATTTCACGATCCTCGCGAGCTTCATCGGCGCCGCCGCTTGCTCGCCGATTTCCCGGACAGATAGGCGTCCAGGCCGTTGCGGTCGGCGAACTCCTGGAACAGCGCGTGGAACCGGTCGCGGTCGGCCTGGGTCAGCACCGCCAGCGCGTCGGCAGTCTCGGCGGCATAGGGGTAGCCGTCGGCCTGGGCCACGATCTCGGCGCGGACGACGTCGGTCATCCATTCAGTGCGGTCGGCCTCGACCACCCAGCGGGGAAACTCGAGCCGCGCGGGGCGGCGGCGGGACGAGGCGCGCAGGTAGAGAAAAGCCACCGACCGCTCGTGCTCGCCATAGCCTTCCAAGCCCGTGTCGCGCGCGCTGATGAACGCCGGCGTGCGCGCGCCCCACGGGGCGTGCGGCAGCCAGACACCGTCGGTGACGCGGCGCGGCGGCTCGATGTTGCGCGCCGCCGCCACCATGGCGCCCAGGTCCCGCGCGCGGCTGGCGTCGATATATCCCACCACCGGCACCGCAAACGTTTCGGAGGCTTCCAGCAAGCGCACCACCGCCGCCACGTAACGCCGGCGCAGGTCAGGGTTCCTGACGAACGAGGCGATCAGACTGCCGTCGAAAATCGCTACCCGCTCCGACTCCGCGCCGGAGTCTTCGATCCACTCGGTCAGGGCCGCGCACTCGGCCTCGAACCGGCGCAGGTCCACGAGCTCGCGCGGATGGCTCTCCTGGTTGTCGGCGCCGTAGAGGTCCGTGGCCGGGATGGCCTCGAAGTGCAGGTCCTTGGAGTAGGCGTCCTTGGCGTGACCGTTCACGAAACGGCCGATCTGCACCGCGCCCACGTCGATCGACCACTCAGAGGATGGGTAGATCTGGCTCCCGTCCACGGCGCAGGTGGTGACGCCGGTGAGCGTGCGCATGGCCCAGGCGCGCCAGGATTCATGGGTGTCGCCGGCGTTGGCGGTGAATGGCCGCCACCACGCGCCGCCGGGCGTCGTGTCCCATTCATGGGTGGGATAGGCGCCCTCGGCCTCATCAAGGCCCCCGAGCGCATCGCCAAGCGCCTGGGCCGTGAGGCCGCGCACAACTCCCGCGCTGCGGCGCAGGCCGCCAAGCTCGTGCGCAAACGCCTGGTCGAGGGTGAGGAAGTCATCGCGCCGGCTCTCCAGCGCCTCGATCACTTTGGTCCGCGACAGCGTCATGCGACTTCGACCCGACTCTCGCCGTTGACCTTGCGCACGTGAATCACGTGGTCGAGCATCCGCTCGAAGCTGTCGTCGTGGGTGATGACCACGAGCTGCTTGAAGCCGCGCACGCGGAGGATCTGCTCGGCCAGGTTGGTGCGGCGGGTGTCGTCGAGATTTTGCGTCGGCTCGTCGAAGAAGGCGACGTCAATGTGGAGCAGCTCGCGCAGCAGCGCCAGCCGCACCGCCAGTGCGGCGGTCATCTGCTCGCCCCCGGAAAGCTGGGTGAAGCCGCGGGTGTGCCCGCCGCGCTCCAAGACGATGTCGTAGTCGGGGGTCCAGCGAAGGCGTCCGGCACGGTCGCCGAGCACTTCGCCGAAGATCTCGTCCGCCGCCTCGCTCACGTCGGCCAGCAACGCCTCGGTGACCAAAGGGCCGGCAGTCCGCAGCACGCCGCGCATAAGCTCCGTGCGCTCGCGCAAGGCCTTCGCTCGGGCGACCGCACGGTTCTCGACATCCAGCCGGCGCGCGACTTCCAAGAGTTTGTCCAGTACCTCTTGGCGCTCGGCTATCCGATCGGCGAGGGTCTTGGATTGGCGGTTGAGGTCCGCCACGTATTCAATGGCCGCCTTGTGAGCTTCGCGCGCCGACTCCCGCGCCGCGGGATCGGCCAAGGCGCCCAGCCTGGCCGCCACGCCCCAGGCGTCCGCCGTGCTGGTCACAGCGTCGCGGACCTGCGCCTGGATTTGCCGGAGGCGCTCGGCGCGCCGCTCGGTCTCACCCGCCAGGCGCTCGTGCTGGAGATAGCGCTCGTGGCCGGCGCGAGATGCGTGCAACTTCCGTTGGGCAGCCTGGACCTCCGCGAGGCGCGGTTCGAGCTCGCGCAGCGCCGCGTCGGCGGCGACCCGCGCCGCACTGGCTAGCTCGGCCGCTGCGTCCGCTTGCTGCGCGGCCTGCGCTCTGGCGTCCCGCTCGCCAGCCAGCGCCTGGGCCTGGACCAACCTGCCCTGAGCGCCGACATGGGGCTGGAGGGCTTGCTCCGCGTCCGCCAGCTCGCCGGTCAGCCGCGCGGCCTCGTCGGCGGCTTGCCGGAATTCCGCCAGCGATTCAAGCGCGCCGAGCAGTCGCCGAGCCGCGCCGAGCAGGTGATCGGGCCGCACCTCGGGCGGCAACTTGATTTCAGCCGATTCGGTGGCCGCGGCGAGCGCCTCCGCGTCCTCCCCCTGGGCCGCCGTCGACACCGGGCCCAGGGCCTCGAGCACGGCCTGCGCCGCGGCACGGTTGCGCTGCGCGGCTTCCAGGGCATCGTGGCGCGCCGGCAAATCGCCCATGCGCCGCTCGGCATCCTCGGCGTCGCGCACCGCCGTCTGCGCGGCAGCCTCACCGTTCGCCAACTGCTCGAGGCGGCGCTGGTGGCTCGAGGCGCGCTGCCGGAAGACCAGCGCCACATCCGGAACATCCGCCAGATTGCGGCATTCGGAGTCGAAGAAGGGACAGACGCGCGTTTGTTCCAGCAGCGCCGCCGCCTCGTCGTCAGCCTCCATGACCGCCGTCACGCTGGCGCGTTGGGCTCGCACCTGCTGCAGGGCCTCATGCCGCGTGGCGAGCTGATCGACGAGCGGCTTCAACCCGGACGCCTCGTCCCACTCGGCTTCGAGTCGTCGGACCTGCGCTTGCGCTGTCTCGACGTCCGCGGCGAAGCGCCTGAACCCCTCATCGAAATCGACTCGCGCTTCTGCAACCTGCGCTTGTGCGCGGTCGGCGCTAGCCGCGGTCGCTCGCGCCACCGCGAGGCGACCGTTCAGTTCTTGGACGGTTGCCGCCGCTTCCGTCTCCGCGGCGGCGGCATCGGCAAGCGCCCCTAGCCCATCGGCGGCCGCCTTGGCCTCTAGCAGCGACTGCCGCGCCTGATCGCGGGCAACCGAGGCGCGGGTTTCGTCCGCCTGCAGCGACGAGAGCCATTCGCGCAGGACATCGCGCTCGCCGCCCACGTCCCCCAGCTTCCTGATCTCGTCCTGCGCCGCGGCATAGGCCGCATGGTCGGTGCGGGACGCGTCGACCTCGTCCGCCGCGCGTCGCGCCTCGGCCACCTGGCGCTCGGCGTCGCGCGCGGCCTGCTGAAGCATCAGGAGCTGCGAGTCGGCAAGCTCGGCCGCTGCGAATCCGGCCTTGGCCGCGTCCGCATCCGCGTCATGTCGCTGCGCGGCCGCTTGGGCCTGGTCCAGCTTGCCCTGGGCTTCAGTGCGCTGCTGTGCGACGTCCCGGCCCTCGCGCTGCGCTTCGGCCAGCGCCGATTCCGCCTCGGGCCGGCGCTGCAATTGGAGCTCGAGTTCGTTGGCCGTGGTTTCGTGCGCGACGCGCCGCTTGTCGAAGTGGTTGAGCAGCGGGCGAAGGTCATCGACCGCCCGCTTGAACTCGTCGACGCGCAGGATCGGGTCGAAGCGCTCGCGGCGCAGGCTCGGGGTATCCAGGAAGTCCGCGGTGAGCCGGCCCTGCGGCACGCCGACGACGCGGTCGAACACCTCGTCCGGCCCGGTGAATCCCGCCACGCCCAGATGCTGCGCCAGGAACGCCTCCACGTCGTCGGCGCGTTCCTCGAACACGCGTCGCTGCTCGACGTCGAAAATCTCCGAGTCCATCGACGCGTGGGGCGACAGCGCCCCGGTGCCGCGGGCGCGCGTGCGGTGCAGACTGCGGGTCACGCGGTAGCGCCGCTCGTCCAGCCCCGAGGTGAACTCGATCGCTATCGAGGCATCCGTCGCGCCATGTCGCATGACGCTGGCAAGGGGGCGTGGGCGGGCATCGAACACGCCGAGTCCAATGGCCTGGAGAATCGCCGTCTTACCCGCGCCGTTGTCGCCCACGATGGCGGTGAGGCCGGACGCCATGTCGATGACCGCCGAGGCGAAGCTCTTGAAGTTGGTGAGTTCGATGCGGTGGATCAGCATGTCAGGGCAGCGTGGCCTCCACGATCGACGCCAGGGCCTCCTCGTCTTGCCCCTCGAGGACCGTGCGCTTGAGCTCCAGCGTGCGCTCGGCCAGCGTCTCGGCCTGGGCCGCCACAGCCGGCTCTTGGGCCAGCAGCTCGCGCACGACGTCACGCTCAATCTGTTCCCGCGACCCGCTGCCGACGCGCACCCCGGCGCCCAGCGTGCGCTCAACGTCCAGGGTCACGCGGGCGTGCAGCGGATCGAAGTGCTCCTGGACGAGCTCTAGCAGCGCCGCCTGATCCAGCGCCGCCCGCTCAAACCCCAGCTCCCCGCGCAGCACAATTTCGACCATCGGACGAGGTCCCGAGGTCGCCGACGGCGGATCGAGGGCCACGGCGACTCTCTCCCGCAGCGCCGCAGAGCTTTCGGCGCCGGTGACGTCGATGGCGAGACGCACGAACGGCCGGCGCTCGACCACGTCGTCGCGAAACCGCGCGTCGACTCGCGGGCGATCCCCAAATTCCACCGTGACGTCGTACAGCCCGCGCTCGCGTCCCGCGCCGGCCAAGCCTGGCTCGCCCATCAGCCCTTCCGTGACGCTGTGGGCCTCGAGCGCGCCGGGGTTGAAGATCCAGGGATCCGCGACGGGAACCTCGTAGCGGTAGTGGATGTGCCCCAGGGCCAGGTGGTCGGCGACGCCGCGCAGTTTCAGCACGTCGGCGGCGCCGACGCCTCCCTGACCGCCTGGCGACTCTTCATCCACCCCCGTGTGCAGCACGCCGACGCGGAACTGCACGCCGTCCGCGGGCGCCGCCTGCGCCGCCTCGATCACCCGGGGCAGGTGGTCGGCCAAACGCGCGCCCAGGTATTCCACGCCGAAGATGCGCACCGGCCCGATGTCCGTATAGGCCCCGTGACCGCGCTCGGCGGTCCAGGGCCGCCACTTCAGCCCTTCGCGCTCCGGATCGACCTGCTGCAGCAAGCGGAGCCGGTTGCTCCGGCTGAGTTGCCAGAGCCAGGAGCGCTCGCCGCGGCGAAACCAGCGCTCGTGGTTGCCCTCGACGGCGACCACCGGGATCCCGTCGTGCGCGAGCAGGGCCAGGCCGGCGTCGGCGTCGGCATAGGTTCGCGGATCGATGGACTTGGAGTCGAACAGGTCGCCGGCCAGGATCACGAAGTCCGGCCGCACCTCACGGCAATACGCAATGACGCTGCCAAAGGCGCGGGTGAAATCCTCGGCGCGCTCGGCCAGGCCGTATTGCCGAAAGCCCAGGTGCACGTCGGCGAAATGGACGAATCGAACCTGCATCCCGCGCTACGGTATCACGCCGAACATAAAACGAACGCCACGCCGCCGGGAGCACGCCGACAGCCGGCTGGTCGCCCCGCGAAGGCCGGACCCGCGGCTCTAGCCGCGGTCGATGACACCGCAGGCGACGCGGTCGCCGGCGCCTGGGTCTTCGCCATAGCTGTCCGGCTTGGCGTGAACGATGATGGCCGAACCGTCGTCGTCCAAGATGGACTTCAGCGACGCCTGGGTGTTGAAGACGTTGGCGCGCGCGGTTCCGTCGGCCCCCGCGTAGATGTTGGGCATGTCACCGGGATGGTTGGGGCCGTGGAGAAAGCCGTGCCCCTTGTCGTCGGGATTCAGGTGCCCGCCCGCCGCCGAGAAGTCCGGCGCGCAACTGCCGGTCTCGTGAATGTGGAAGCCGTGCCAGCCCTCGGTCAAGCCGCTCAGGTCCGCCGAGACCAACATGCCGTTTGGCCCCTGGGTCAGCGCGACGGAGCCCATGGAGGCGCCGTCCGGCCCGCCCATCGCGGCGACCACGGTGACACCGAGGTCCGCTTCGTCGACCGCCTGGCCGTCGCAGGCAGTCAGCGCCAGCAGCGCGATGCCCAGGGCGAGGATGAGCCAAGCGCCACGCCATGCTCGGGGCTGTTTCCGCAGGTCACCCATTGCGTGTCTCATCTCCAAATCCGCTTCGCGCCCTGCCCGCAGGCAACTCTCAATGCCCAGTCTATGCGGCCGGTCGGAGCCGATTCGGGATTAGGCGTATGCTGCGCGGCGTGTGAGGCGGGCCGCCGATGGGAGAGGGCCTATGCAGCTTCCCGTGCGCTATCACGTGATGGAGAGCGTTGGCCCCGACGACAATTCCGAGGCCAACATCACGCACGCCGCCGAGACCGTCGAATTGGACGTGGCCGAGGTCGCCATCGTGCTCGTGGACACGTGGGCCGGGCATCCGATGCCGTCGCACCTGGAACGCACGGGCGCAATCTGCCGCACGCGCATACGTCCCATGCTGGACGCGGCGCGCGCCGCCGGCGCCACGGTGATTTACGCCCCGTCGCCGCGGGTCGCGCCGGATTTCGAAGCTCTTCGCCAAGACATCCGCGAGTCCGCGCCGCCGTCACCGCCCGTCGACGACTGGCCGCCCCAGGAGTACCGCGACACCACGGGTCGCTATGGCTCGCTGCGAAAGCGCCCCGGCGAGCTTCCGGAGGACTACGACGGACCCATTCCCGACTGGTTCCCCATTCATGGCATCGACCCGTCGATCTCGCCGATGCGGGGAGACGTGGTGGTGGCGACCGGCGCGGAGCTGCACGCGGCCTGCAAGGCGCGCGGCCTGGTGCACCTGATCTACGCGGGCTTCGCCACCAACATCTGCATCCGGTTCCGCGACTACGGCCTGCACGCCATGCGCGATCGCGGCTATGCGCCGATCCTGCTGCGCGACGCCACCAGCGCCATCGAGACGCGGGCCACGATCGGCAGCCTGAGCCTCACGCGCGCCGTAATTCTCGACCTCGAACGCTGGTTCTACACCGCGCTCACGGACGACCTGATCGCGGCGTTGGGCGAGGGGTAGTCGGCTCCTGCCACTCCGAGCCGCGCCTGCCCGTCATTCCGAGCCTCCCCTTTCTGTCATTCCGAGCCGCAGGCGAGGAATCTAAGGGGCGTGGAGCCTGCACCAACGTACCTAGATTTCTCACTTCGTTCGAAATGACATAGGGGTGCGTTCGAAGTGACGCGGACGTGCGAAACGACTTGGGAATTCAGGTGCTGGCGCACTACCCCTCGCCGCCGTTCGAGGCGAACTCGGCTTCGAGCGCGTTGAACCTATCGAGCCCGATGAGCGTCTTGAACTCCTCGAGACCCGTCATGGGGCCCGCGCCGTTCGTCGTGCCGGTGGCGTGCAGCGCGTCGTAGACGCCGCGCAGCACAGCGGCGCTGGCGAACAACCCGGAGAGCGGATAGACCACCATGCGAAAGCCGAGGTCTTGCAGCTCGGAGGCCGACAGGAACGGCGTCGCGCCGTCCTCGATCATGTTGGCGAAGAGCGGCACGTCGGGTGGGAAGGCGTCGCGAATCTCGCGCAGCTCGTCGCGTGAGCGCGGCGCCTCGATGAACACCACGTCGGCGCCGGCCGCGCGGTAGGCGCGACCGCGGTCGATGGCGTCGTCCATGTCGTTGACCGCGCGGGCGTCGGTGCGCGCGATGATGACCAGGTCATCGTCGCCGCGGGCGTGCACAGCGGCGCGCAGCTTCTGCACGTGGTCGTCGCGCGGGATGACCCGCTTGCCTTCCAGGTGCCCGCAGCGCTTGGGCCACTCCTGGTCCTCCAGAATCATTCCGGCAATGTCGCCCTGCACGCACTCGGTCACCGTGCGAATCACGTTGAGCGGGCTGCCGTAGCCGGTGTCCATGTCGGCGACCAGCGGAATGTCGACGACGCTGGCGATGCGCCGGGAGCGCTCGATGATCTCCGTTTGCGTCAGCAGTCCGATATCGGGCACGCCGAGGGTGCTGGCGGCCAGACCAAACCCGGTCGTGAAGAACTGCTCGAACCCGGCCTGCTCGATCAGGGTGGCCGAGAGGGCGTCGTAGGCGCCCGGCAGCACGATGATCTCGTCGCGGTCGAGTCGCCGGCGCAGGCGGGTGGAACGACGCATGCTGGTCTCCGGTCGGGGAAGCGGCTGTTGCCCCGATTGTGCCGAACCGGCCACCGTTCGTGGTGACCCGGCCACCGTTCGTGGTGAGCTCGTCGAACCATGAACGGGGTCGCAAAACCCTCCGGTGGCCCGCCCTGTCCGGTGGCCCGCGCTGCGTGCAGCGTGGGACCGGCCGCGGTTGAATCTCCCAGGCTGCACGCAGCCTGGGCCACCGGGCTCGTCGTGAATTCAATTCTCGGATTCGAGGGGCGCTGAGATTCCCGCCTGCTCCTTAGATTCCTCGCTGCGCTCGGAATGACACTCGGGGGCGATCGGCCGGGCGCCGGGTGCTGCCGCTAGGCCGTTTCCTCGGCGGCGCGGGCGGGTTCGGGCGCCTGGGTCACGCGGATCAGCTCCGCGTCGTCGTTGACCGCCTCCGGCGTCACGACGACGGTGCGCACGTTGCGCTCCGACGGCAGGCTGAACATCGGCTCCAGCAGCAGCTCCTCCAGCGTCGTGCGGAGGCCGCGGGCGCCGGTCTTGCTCTCCAGGGCGCGCTCGGCGATGGCCTCCAGCGCCGCGTCGGTGAATTGCAGCTCGACCTTGTCCATCGAGAACAGCTTCTGGTATTGCCGCACCAGCGACGTCTTGGGCTCGGTGAGGATCCGCACCAGGTCCTCCTTGTCGAGCGCGTCGAGCGCCGCGGCCACCGGGAGTCTGCCGACGAACTCCGGGATGAGCCCGTATTTGAGCAGGTCGTCGGCGATCACCTCGTGCACCACGTTTTCGGCCTCGCCCGTCTTCTCGCCGTCGGCGTAGCCGATCCGCGGTCCGCGACCCAGCCGGCGGCTGATGATGCGGTCCAGGCCTTCGAAAGCGCCGCCGCAGATGAACAGGATGTCGCGCGTGTCGATTTGGATGAAGTCCTGGTGGGGGTGCTTGCGCCCGCCCTGCGGCGGCACGTTGACCACCGCGCCTTCGATGATCTTGAGCAGGGCCTGCTGCACGCCCTCGCCGGACACGTCGCGCGTGATCGACGGGTTGTCGGCCTTGCGCGCGACCTTGTCGATCTCGTCCACGTAGATGATGCCCGTCTGGGCGCGGGCGATGTCGTAGTCGGCGGTTTGAATCAGCCGCAGGAGGATGTTCTCCACGTCCTCGCCGACATATCCCGCCTCGGTGAGCGCGGTGGCGTCCGTGATGCAGAAGGGCACGTTGAGGAGGCGGGCCAGGGTGCGCGCGATCTCGGTCTTGCCGACGCCCGTGGGCCCAACGAGCAGCACGTTGGTCTTCTGCAGCTCGACGTCGTCCGCCATGGGGCCGGCGGCCACGCGCTTGTAGTGGTTGTAGACGGCGACCGACACGATCTTCTTGGCGCGGTCCTGCCCGATGACGTATTCGCTCAGCTGCTCGAAGATGCGCTCGGGCGTGGGAATGCCGCCGGTGAGCGGCCGCGGCCCGGGGGTACGCGCCTGCTCGTCGTTGATGATGCTGGTGCAAAAGTCCACGCACTCGTTGCAGATGTAGACGCCGGCGGACCCGGTGATCAGCCGGCGCACTTGCTCCTGGGTCTTGCCGCAGAAAGAGCAGCTATAGCTGGTGCGGGGCGTGCGGCCGCGGGCCATTAGGGTTTCCCGTGCGGCCGAGGGGCGCGCCTCGGCGATGCGCTACTCGGCACCGTCGGCGGAAAGCTCGGCGGCGGCTTCGCGCGGCGCCATGATGTCGTCGATGATCCCGTACTCAACCGCTTCGGGCGCCGTCAGGTAGTAGTCCCGGTCGGTGTCCTGGTGGATGCGCTCCTTGGGCTGCCCGGTCGCCTCAACCAGAATGTTCTCCAGCCGTTCGCGCACCTTGATGATCTCGCGCGTGCGGATTTCCAGATCGGTGGCTTGCACGAAACCCTCGATGCCCTGCGCGGGCTGGTGGAGCAGCATGGTGCTGTTCGGCAGCGCGTAGCGCTTGCCCTTGGCGCCGCCCGCCAGGATCACGCACCCCATGCTGGCGGCCAGGCCGATGCAATAGGTGGATACCTGGTTCGGCACGTGCTGCATGGTGTCGTAGATGGCGAGGCCGGCCGCCACGCTGCCGCCCGGCGAGTTGATGTACATGTAGATATCGGCCTCGGAGTCCTCGCTGGTCAGCAGCAGGAGCTGGGCGATGACCGTGTTCGCCACCGCGTCGTCGATCGGCGTCCCGAGGAAGATGATCCGGTCCCGGAGCAAGCGCGAGTAGATGTCCATGCCGCGCTCGCCGCGGTCGGTGGTCTCGATGACGTAGGGGACGAGAAAACCCATTCCGGTAACTCTTTCTGTTGCCGTTGGCTAGGGTGTCGCGGATTCCGACTCGGCGGCTTCGCCCGGTTCGGCTTCCGCCGCCGCGGCGTCCGCCACCGCTGCAACGTCGGGGTCCGGCTCGTGCGCCGACTGATGGTCGTGCGCGGGCCCGGCCTGGCCGGTCACCGCCTCCACAAGCTTAGCTAACGCCTTGCGATTTCGAATGGCGGATTCGATCCGCGCCCGGCCGTCATCGCGGGCCAGCGAGCGGCGCACGGTATCGCGTCGAGCCTCCGGGTAGCTGGCCGCCACGCGATCGGTTTCCTCGGCGACTTCGTCGTCGTCCGCCTGAATCTCCTCGGCGTCGGCGTAGTGCTCCAGCACGACGCCGCGATTCACGCGCAACACGGCCTGCTGGCGCCAGTGTTCCTCCCATTCGGACCGGGTCTGGCCGATCGAGCCAAGGTAGGTATCGACCGCAATGCCGCGCGACACCATGGCCTGCGTTTCTCGTTCCATGAGCGCCCCGTGCTCCTGCTCCACCAGCACGGCCGGCACCTCGAAGGTGGAGGCGCCGACGAGCGCGTCGAGCACGTCGTCCTCGAGCTTGCCCTGGACCGCGAGGCGGCGTTGCTCCAGCAGCCGCTCGCGGATATCGCCGCGCAGCGCGTCCATGGTGTCCAGCCCCGCCATGGTCTGGGCGAAGGCGTCGTCCAGGTCCGGCAGGCGCGCCTCGCTGACGCTCTGCACAGCACCGCTGAACGTCACGCGCTGCCCGCGCAAGTCCGGGTTGGGATCGTCGAGCGGAATCTCGCTTTCGAAGGCGAACTCGTCGCCCGCCGAGGTGCCGGTGAGCTCTTGGTCGAACTCAGCCGGAAAGCCGTTTTGGCCCAGCCGCACGGAGTAGACCTGCGGTTCGCTTTCGGGGACGCCGGGGGCGTTGATGGAAATCTCGACGCCGACCACGTCCTCGAGCTGCGCCGGCCGCTCGACCGGGTCCCAGGTGGTGCGCATCTCCCGCAGCTCCGCCACCTGGGTCTCCACGTCCTCGTCGGACACCTCGGGCGTTTCGGCCTCAACCTCGAGCGCGGCCACGTCGCCCAACTCGACCTCGGGCGCGACGGCGACCTCGGCGGAGAATACGAGTGGCGCGTCCAGGGACGGCACGTCGGGCAGGTCGAGCTCGGGCTGATCGAGCGGCTCGACGCCCGTCTGCTCCACGGCGTCGGTGTAGGCCCGCGGAACCACGTGCTCGACCATCTCACGCATGACCGCCTCGGCCCCGACGTAGCTCTCCACGATCGGGCGCGGCGCCTTGCCGCGGCGGAAGCCGGGAATGCTCACCCGACCCGAGACGCGACGGATGGCGCGCGCGTATTCCCGCTGGAGGTCCTCGGGACCTACCTCAACATCAAGCCGGACGCGACTGCCTTCGAGCTTGCTGGCGGTGGCCTGCATGGGTGCTCACACGCTCCAACGCGCCCCGCGACGGGCGGCGGGGTGCTCAGGTGGGGAAGGAGAGACTCGAACTCTCACGGAGAAATCTCCACGTGATCCTAAATCACGCTCGTCTACCAGTTCCGACACTTCCCCGCTCGACCCGAGCCGTACGAGGGCTGGATTCTGGACCGGGGCGTGTGCACGGCACCGCGGCAAGTATACGGGCGCCGCGCAAGTTTTCGTGCATCTGTATCGGCAGGCTACGATTGGTCACCATTCGCACCGCATCCGACCCGCTTTGGGTCCACGTGCCCGCCTGGCGAGGAGACCCGCATGGCCTATGAACTGCCGCCGCTGCCGTATGCCTTCGACGCGCTGGAGCCGCATATCGACGCGCGGACGATGGAGATCCATCACGATCGACACCACGCGACCTACATCATGAACGCGAACAACGCGCTGGCCGACCACCCGGACCTGGCCGCGATGAGCGCGGAGGACCTGATTTCTAACCTGAGCGCAGTGCCGGAAGGCATCCGCACCGCCGTGCGCAACAACGCGGGCGGGCACGCCAATCACAGCCTCTTCTGGACGGTGCTCGGCCCGGGCGGCGGGGCGCCCAGCGGCGCCCTGGCCGCGGCCATCGACAGCGCCTTCGGGAGCTTGGACGCGTTCAAGGAAGAGTTCGCCCAGGCTGCGACCACCCGATTCGGCTCCGGCTGGGCCTGGCTGGTTAAGCAGGCGGATGGCTCGCTGGCCGTCACCAGCACGCCGAACCAGGACAGCCCGCTGATGGACGGCTCCGGGACGCCGATCCTGGGGCTGGACGTGTGGGAGCACGCCTACTACCTCAACTACCAGAACAAGCGGCCGGACTACATCGCGGCGTGGTGGAACGTCGTGAATTGGGACGAGGCCGCTCGCCGCTTCGGCGGCTGAGGCGGACACTCGGCGGCGCGGGGGCAACATCTTGAGTTGCCCCCGCGCGCCGCGCCTTTCTATGCTCCCCGCGCGGCGCCGGCCGCCTCCGCCCCTGAATCGACAGGCCTAGTTCGTGTTTGCGCTGTTCCGGCGGCTTCCGTGGATCTACCAGATCGTCCTCATCGTCGTGCTGGTGGCCGCGCTGGTGATCTTGGGATTCCTGGCGCTGCAGCAATTCCAGGCGGGGGCGATACCCGAGGAAGAAGAAGTCTCGGCAACCGTTGACGTTGGCGGCCTGCCGCAGTTCTTGCCGCCGGAGCAGCCGCAGGGTGTGCACGTCGTCGGCGTGGGGGAGCTGGTGCGCACGCCGGATTTGGCCATCGTCGTCTTCAGCGTCGAGGCCAATGCGGCCTCGGCCGCCGCCGCGGCGGGCAATGCGGAAGAGGCCGCGGGCGCCGTGGTGGAGGCCATCAGAGACCTCGACGACCTCGGCCTCAACGACCATGACGTGCAGATCGGCGGCGTCGCCCTTACGCCCACCTACCAGGCCGGAGAGCGCGCAGGCGCGCCGGCCGGCTACGTCGGCACGACGACGACGAGGATTCGCGTCGCGAAGCTCGATCGCGTGGCGGATGTGGTGGACGCGGGATTCGCGGCCGGCGCCGACGCCTTGCACTCGCTGACCTACACCCTGGCCGACGAGGGGGCGCACACCGAGGACGCGCTGCGTGTGGCAACCATCGCCGCCGCCAACAAGGCCCGGGCCATCGCCGAGGCGCTGCAGGGCCGGGTGGCGGGCTTGATCAACATTCAAGAACAGGTCGACGTACTCCCGGCAACGGCCAAGAAGGTGGATCCGGCGCTCGCGAAGCAAGCCGCCACGGCGCAGCCCGGACAGGTGACGATCCGAGCCGTGGTGCGGGCCAACTTCGCCTTCGAGTAGACGGCGCGCGCTTCGCCGGGTACGCACGGCGCGCCACGAGCCGGTCCACCGACGCCTCTCTCGCCGGCATTCCAGAGACGCCGCGCGCTAAACGGCGCATCATGGTCCGGCGCGAGACATCATGCGGACCGTGACAGCCGCTACCCGGCGTCGGATTTGGGGGTGGGATGAGCCTTAGCCGTCGCGGCGCGCCCGGGATCCCCGAGCCCCTGGGGCTGTCGGATCGCGTGGTCACGCTGCGTCGCCGGGCGACGCAACGCCTGCAAGGCGGCAAGCGCGCCCGCGCGCCCGGCACCGCGCGGCCGGGCGTGACCCTGGCCGCGGGCTTTGCGGGCCTGATCACCGTCGGCACCGTCTTGCTGATGCTGCCCTTCGCCAGCGAGAGCGGCGGCACCGACCTCATCACGGCGCTCTTCACCGCCACCTCGGCCGTGTGCGTGACGGGTTTGACCGTCGTGTCCACCGCGGATCATTGGACCGCCTTCGGCGAGGGCGTGATCCTGGTGCTGATCGAGGTCGGTGCGCTGGGATTCGTGACCGGCGCGGTGGTGATCCTGACGCTGGCCGGGCGGCGCACCTCGTCGCGCGAGCATCTGCTCTTCGGTCAGCCGTTGGGCCTCGACCAGCCCGGCGGACTGCTGGGGCTGATCTGGCGCGTCGCCGCGTTGACGCTGTTCGCCCAGGCCGTGGGGTTCGGATTCGTGCTGTGGTACGCGACCGGCGACACGGCCATCGAGAACCCCCTGTGGTGGTCCGCCTTCCACGCCATCTCGGCCTTCACCAACGCCGGTTTCAACGTGGAGCCCGGTACCGCCAGCATGGGCCGGCTGGTGGAAGCCACGAACGTGCTGGCTGCGTTTGGCGTCCTCAGCGTCCTCGGCGGCGTGGGATTCACCGTGATCTTCGACGGACTGCGCCGGCGCTCGTGGCGCCGCCTCTCGCTGGAGAGCAAGCTCGTGCTGACCACCATGCTCGTCGTGTCGCTGGTCGGGTTCGTGGTCTTGTGGATCCTCACGCCGACCTTTGGCGGCGCCATCGCCGACGACGACCTGGGCGGGCGGACGGTCACGGCCGCCTTTCACACCATCAACCGCACCGCGGGCCTGACGACGGTCGATTTGGGCGCGCTGGGATTGGACGCGTGGACCGCCATTATGTTGCTCATGTTCATCGGCGGGGCCTCCGCGTCGGTGGCCGGCGGCGTCACGCTCAACACGGTGGGCGTGCTGGCCGTGGCCGCCGTCTCCCACATTCGAGGACACCGCTCACCCACGGCGTTCGGTCGCACCATCGCCACGGTTTCGGTGACGCGGGCGCTCACCGTGGTGCTGCTGTCGGCGATGGCCGTGTTCCTCGCCACGCTGGTGATGAGCGTGGCCGAGCGCGAGTCGGGCCACCCACTGGGCAACCTCCTCTTTGAGTCGATCTCGGCCTTTGCGGTAGTGGGATACTCAACCGGAATCACGCCCGACCTCTCGGTCGTCTCGAAGACGGTGCTCGTGATCGCCATGTTCGTCGGCCGGCTGGGCGCGCTGACCCTGGCGCAGGCGCTGGTGACGCGCGAGCGGCCCGAGTTGATCCGGTTTCCGGAAGAAACGATCAAAGTTGGCTAGCCACCCGCGAGCGGTATCCGCATGCACATTCTCGTAACCGGGCTCGGGCGGTTCGGCCGCAACCTGGCCATCAACCTCACGCGCCTGGGTCATGACGTGATTGCGATCGACCAGGACCAGGGGGAGGTGCAAGACATCGCCCCCGACATCGAGTCCGCGGTCACCGGCGACGCCACCGACGAGGACGTCCTGCTTGAGATCGGGGCGCCGGACGTGCAGCTGGCGATCGTGGCCATGGCGGAGGTCGAGGCCAGCGTGCTGATCACCACGCATCTCAAGAACCTCAAGGTGCCGATGGTGTTTGCCAAGGCGTCGAGCGACGTGCACCGCACCATCCTGGAGCGGGTCGGGGCGGACCGCGTGATCTTCCCCGAGCAGGAGATGGCCGTGCGCCTGGCCCAGTCCGTCGAGGCCCCGCGCGCGATGGACTATTTCGAGCTGCTGCCGCACCTGGGCATCGCCCAAATCCCCGCCGCGGCTTTCGCCGGCCGCACCCTGGCCAGCATGGACCTGCGCGGGCGCTACAACGCCGCCGTGCTGGCGATCAAGCGCGGCAACGAGTTGGTGGTGATGCCGGAGCTGACCGACCGGGTGCAGGACGACGACGTTCTGGTGGTGGTGGGTCGCGACGACCAGCTCGCGGAGATCGTGGACGCCAGCGCCGGCGACGATTAATTCCTCAGGCCTGTGGATAGCTGGTGGACGGCCCTGGACGGGCTGTTAGGCGCCTAGTCGCGCTCACGGGCGCCGCTTCAAGTCCGATACGAGCGTTGCTGACCGTGCTCGACCAAACGCTCCCCATTTCTGGTGACAGAACCATGTCCACAGCGTGGACGCACCATATATAGGTCGCGATGCGTTAGTGCACCTAGATGTTGTGCACTATTGGCCGAAGGCGGTAGCATACGCCCTACCGAGTCGCATCTTGCGGCCGGCGCGGGGGGCAGTCGCGCCGTAGGCGTAGTGAAAGGCGTGGGTTTTCGTCTCGGGCATGCAGCCGGGGCGTCGGGGCAACCATGATTCAGATCATCGGGGAGATGCACAAAACGCGTGACGGGCGATCCTTCTTCATCGATTACGCCGAGTTCATTCCGGAGGCCGGGGCCTATGACCTCGTGCTCTTCGGGCTGCGGCGGGATGAGCAGGATTTCTCGATGACGGTGGCGTTCCCCGAAGAATCGATGAGCGCGTGGGGCGCGCGCGACTTCCTCGTCCGCGAGGGGCTGGCGCACGTCCGCGCCCAACTGGATCACGGGGTCGAAGAGGACGGCTCGTTGATCGAGGCGCCCTCGGCGGCCAGCGGACCGACGTTTCGGATTTCCATGCCGCGACGCCCGCACCGGGCGTAGTTCGTCATTCGGTAGGGGCGCTGCGGAGGCAGCGCCTTTGTTGTCCACAATGAAATACAGGGAAGCGGGCGACGCTTCCGCCGGAGCAGGGTCTCCGGTCGAACGGGGGAGAGGGAAAGGATGCTAGAGACAAGGGCTACCGCTCCGACCACGCCGCAGAGCGCCGCGGCCTGGCCAGCCTTGTCCGACAACGCTCTCGCGGTGCTGAAAAAGCGCTATTTCCTCAAGGACCGCGTGGACCATCCCATTGAAGATGTCGACCAGTTTTTCGAGCGCGTGACGCGCGGCGTGATCGACATCGAGCGTGAGCGGGACTGGGTGGACGACGCCAGCCATCGCGAGCTCTTCGACGACATGTACGGGCTGCTGCGCGGGCTGCGGTTCGTGCCCAACAGCCCCTGCCTGATGAACGCGGGCAAGCCCGGCGGCTACGCCCAGCTGGCGGCGTGCTTTGTGCTGCCGATCGACGACGACCTGCGCAGCATCAAGACCACGGACATGAACGCCGCCATCATTCACCAGACGGGCGGCGGCACCGGCTTCAACTTCTCGCGCATCCGGCCGCGCGGCGACTTCGTCCGCAGCTCGGGCGGCGTGGCCAGCGGACCGGTGAGCTTCATGTCCATGATCGACTACTCCTGCGGCGAGATTAAGCAGGGGGGCACGCGCCGGGGCGCCAACATGGGCATCCTCAACGTCGATCACCCCGACATCGAAGATTTCATTCGCTGCAAGACCAGCGACGGGCGGATTGCCAACTTCAACATCTCGGTTGGCGTGACCGACGCCTTCATGGCGGCGGTCGAAACCGGCGGGGACTACGACCTGGTGAATCCGCGCACGGGCGCGACGCACGTGGACCCGGCCACCGAGACGCCCGCCCGCGCCAGCGCGCCCGACATCTGGCACAAGCTGGTGGACGGCGCCTGGCTGAACGGCGAACCCGGCATGATCTTCCTGGACCGGCTGGAGCGCACCAATCCCACGCCGTCGGTCGCGCGGCAGGACACGACGAATCCCTGCGGCGAGCAGCCGCTGCTGCCCTACGAGGCGTGCGTGCTCGGCAGCCTGAATCTCACCAAGCACCTGACCGCCGACGGCGCCGCGATCGACTGGAGCGCGCTGCGCCGCGACGTGCAGCTGTCCATCCGCTTCCTGGACGACATGGTGGAGGCTTCGAACTTCCCGATTGAGGACATCGACGCCATCGTCAAGCACGGCAACCGCCGCGTGGGCCTGGGAATCATGGGCTGGGCGGACATCCTCTTCACCCTGGGCATCGCCTACGACAGCCCCGAGGCGGAGGAACTGGGCGAGCGGGTGATGCAGTGCATCAACGACGAAGGCCGGCGCGCCTCCGAGGCGCTGGCCGAGGCGCGCGGCGCGTTCCCGAACTTCGAGGGCTCGCTCTGGGACTCGCAGGGCCACGCCCCGCGCCGCAACGCCACGGTCACGACCATCGCGCCCACCGGCACGATCAGCATGATCGCGGACTGCTCCAGCGGCATCGAGCCGCTCTTCGCGCTGATCTTCTGGAAGAACGTGATGCGCGACGGCGACGACAACGCAGCCACCTCGCTGCGCTACGTCAATCCGCAGTTCGAGCAGTATGCCCGCGCGCACGGGTTCTACAGCGACGCGCTGCTGGACGCCATCACCGACAACCACGGCAGCTTGCGCATCACCGAGCACACGCCGGACTCGGCGCGGCAGGCGCTGGAGACGGTGCCCGAGGAGGCCCGCCGCCTCTTCGTGACGGCGCACGACGTGACGCCGGATTGGCACATCCGGGTGCAAGCGGCGTTCCAGCGTCACACCGAGAACGCCGTGTCCAAGACCATCAATTTCCCCTATGAGGCAACGCGGGAAGACGTGGAGCGCGGCTATCGCCTCGCCTACACCCTGGGCTGCAAGGGCGTGACGGTCTATCGCGACGGCAGCCGTGACTTGCAGGTGCTGACCACCAGCGACGCCGGCGACAAGACCCGGCGGGACGACGCTCCGGCCGAGGAGGCCCCGGCAGTGGTCGAGGCGGCCACGAACGGTCACGCCGCCGCGCCGGCAGAGGCGTCCAACGGGCATCCCGCGCCCGCGCCGCCGGCCGCCGCTCCCGAGCCGCTGCCGATGGTTGCGGCGCAGGAACGCGAGCGCCCGGACCAGATCCACGGCACCACCACGCGCATCCGCACCGGCTGCGGACCGCTGTTCGTCACGGTGAACGACGATGAGCGGGGGTCCCCGTTCGAGCTATTCGCCACGCTGGGCAAGGCCGGCGGGTGCGCGGCGGCGCAAACAGAGGCCATCGGGCGGCTCGTCTCGCTGGCGCTGCGCTCGGGCGCGCCCGTGGACGTCGTCCACAGCCACCTGCGCGGCATCACGTGTCACCGGCCAACCGGATTCGGGCCCACCCGCGTCCTGTCGTGCGGCGACGCCATCGCGCAAGTCGTCGCGCTGCGCATGAGCTCGCAGCCCGAGGGCTACGTGCCGATGGTCGACCTGCAGGGCGAAGGCACCTACGCCCCGCCGAGCGTGACGCTGGAGGGCGACCGGTCGGAGCACGTGCCGGTTGCCGCCGCCACGCCGGCCCCGCCGGCAGGTCCGGCGGCCATGGGACACGCCGAAGCGCAGCCGACGATGTCGGCGGCGGCGGGAATGTCGTTCGCCGGCGCCTGCCCCTCCTGCGGCAGCAGCCACCTGGTGTCGGCGGAGGGATGCCTCAAGTGCATCTCATGCGGCTACAGCGACTGCGGCTGACCTCGACCAGCGGCGGCCGCACCGCGGCGTAGGCCGATGGACGACGCGACGCTGCGTCTGCTCGTCAATCGAATGGTCCGCGCGGCGAAGCTCCAGCGGGGTCTCTATGCGGAGGTCGCGGCGGACATCACGGCGACGCGCCAGGCGGTGGCGGTCGTCGTCATCACGGCCCTGGCGGCGTTCATCAGCGATCAGATCGGACCGCCGGACCTCTCGTGGCTTGGCATCCCGGCCGAAGCTGACGGCGGGTCGTCCTTTGGCATTCTGCTGCTCATCATCGGCCCCATCCTGGCCATCGTTGCGTGGCTGGCGTGGTCGGTCGTCGCCTGGTACGTCGGCACGCGAATGATCGCCCAAGACAGTCAGGACGTGCAGTTCCTGGAGGTCGCGCGGGCCATCGGATTCGCGCAGACGCCAAGCGTCCTCGGCGTGACGCTGTTCATCCCCGTCCTTGGACTCATCATTCAAGTCGGCGTGCTGTTTTGGGTGTTGGCAACCGGCTTCATCGCGATCCGCGAGTCCATGCGACTCACCGATGGCCAGGCCGCCGGGACGATGGTCGTCAGCGTCATCGCTTTCTTCGTCATGACCGCCATGACAACCGCGATCGTCGGCCTAGCGATCCCCTGAGCGCCCTCAGCTCCCCGGCAGTGCGGCCTTAAGCGCTGGACCAGTGCGAGCCCCGCGATGCCGCGGCGCGGTATAGTACCGGAGTGTGGCCAGGGGATCGGGCGGCCGCCTGCTAGAGTCGCAACGATCCCGCTGGCACACACTCCGGCGCGCCCAGTCTAGCCAGGGAAGGCGCGCGCTTTGGGCCTCGTTCTCGCTTCATAGTTCGCGCGAATCCTGCTTGCGCCGGTATGGCCGCGGCCTTAACGCTTCGAATGGCGCGCGGGGCGAGGGCGGAGGCGTCGGGCCTTAGACACCCGCCGGAGGCTCCGCCGCCAACACCTCCGCCGACACGGTCGACGCGAAGGGCTGGAAGGCCTCGCGCATGCGCCGCGCCAGCTGCACGGCCTGCGCGTCGTAGCGGGCGGAATCGGCCCACTGCCCGCGGGAATCCAGCAGGTCGCCGGGGACGTCGGGACACACCGTGGGCACGCGCAGCCCGAAGACCGGCTCGACGGCATCCGGTACGCCGTCCAGGGCGCCGCTGAGCGCGGCGCGGATCATCGCCCGCGTGTGCGGCAGCTGCACCCGGTCGCTCTCGCCGGCGGGGCCGCCCAGCCAGCCGGTGTTGACCAGCCACACGCGCGGCTGGTGCTGCTCGAGCCGCTCGCCCAGCATCGCCGCGTAGGTCGGCGGCGGCAGCGGCAGGAACGGCGCGCCGAAGCAGGCGCTGAACGTCGCCTGCGGGTCCGTGACGCCGCGCTCGGTGCCGGCCACGCGCGCGGTGTAGCCCAGCAGGAAGTGATACATCGCCTGCTCGGTGGTCAAGCGTGAGATCGGCGGCAGGACGCCGAACGCGTCCGCCGCCAGCAACACGATGTTACGGGGATGTCCGGCGATGCCGCCGGGGACCACGTTCTGCAGGTGCGAGATGGGATAGGCCCCGCGGGTGTTCTCGGTGATCTCGTCCGAATCGAGGTCGAGCCGGCGCGACTCGGGGTCGAGCGGAAGGTTCTCCAGCACCGTGCCGAAGCGCCGCGTGGTCTGGTAAATCTCCGGCTCGTTCTCGGCGGACAGGCGGATGGTCTTGGCGTAGCAGCCGCCCTCGAAGTTGAAGATGCCCGTGTCGCTCCAGCCATGCTCGTCGTCGCCGATCAAGGGACGCTCGGGATCGGTCGATAGCGTGGTCTTGCCGGTGCCCGAGAGGCCGAAGAACAGCGCCACGTCGCCTTCGGCACCGACGTTGGCCGAGCAGTGCATCGACAGCACGCCGCGCTGCGGCAGCAGGTAGTTGAGGATGGTGAAGATGGATTTCTTCATCTCCCCGCCGTAGGCCGTGCCGCCGATGATGATGAGCCGCGCGGCGAAATTGACCACGATGAACGTGCCGGAGTTGGTGCCATCCTCGTCCGGGTTTGCCTGAAAGCCCGGCATGTCGATGACGGTGAATTCCGGCTCGTGGTCGGCAAGCTCGTCGGCGGTGGGGACGATGAAGAGGTTGCGCGCGAAGAGGTTGTGCCAGGCCAACTCGTTGATCACCCGCACCGAGAGCCGGTAGCGGGGATCGGCGCCGGCGAAGCAGTTCTGCACGTAGAGATTGCGACCCTGCATGTAGGCGCGGAGCCGCCCGAAGAGCCCATCGAAGCGCTCGGGATCGAGCGGCTTGTTGTGATTGCCCCACCACACGGCGTCCGCGCGCTCCGCGTCGCGCACGACCAACTTGTCATTTGGCGACCGCCCGGTGTGGGGAACGGTTCGCACCACCAAGGGGCCCAGATGCGCGATTTCGCCTTCGCCCGCGCGCACGGCGTGCTCGTAGAGCTGGCTCGTGGGGAGATCCCAGAAGACCTGCCCGTGATTCGTGATCCCGAGCGCGGCCAGCGAGCCCGATCGAGGGTCGTTATCTGCATCCGACACGAAGCGGCCTCCTGAGTTCGGTGGCGGGCGCCCCATCGGCCCCCAGGGCCGTGCGCCACAACCGGACGAAGCTACCGCCCGGCCCACCGATGGTACAGATTCGCGCCGCGCGGCGACGGTTGCCGCTGGATGAGGCGCTGGCCACAATGCGGGGCGGCGCGTTCGACGGGAGCCCGTGCATGCCGATTCCCCTGAGCCGGATCGACGGGATGCCCCCGTCGTCGCCCTACTTTCCGCGTCCGCCCGCGCGCTATCGCGGGATGCGCGCGCAGACGGTGCTGTTCCGCGCGGACCCAGGCCGCGTGGCCGATCTGCTGCCCGAGTGCCTGACGCCGGCGCCCGACGGCGCCTGCGCCGCCATTGGCGTGGACGCGCCGTGGTCGAGCCACTACGGCGCGTTTCAGGCCATCGTCGTCGCGGCGGGCTGCCAATTCGAGGGACGTTCGGGCTACTACGTCGTGGTGCAGTACGTGAACTCGCGCGGGAGCATTCCGGCGGGCCGCGAGATTTGGGGCACCCCCAAGGTCTGGGCCGACATGCGCGTGGAGCAGGCGGAGCGGGTGATGGCCACCACCGCCTCGGTCGGCGGGGTGGATATCGCCGCCGTGCGCTCGACGGCTTACCTGCCGTGCGAGCCCGCCGATCTGCCCAACCTGACGCCGATGTGGCGTCTCAAGGTGATTCCCCGCGCCGACGGCAACGGGCTGGACGTGCTGCAGCTGGTGTCCGGCGGTCGCCAGGGTGCGGACACTGTGGTCCACGTCAGCCGCGCGGGCGACGGGGTTGTCGAATTCCGCCCGTCGCCGGTGTTCGACGTGATGGGGCTGCAGCCGCGGGAGTTCACGGGGGCGTTCTACGCGGAGTCCGATTTCACCGAGGACTTTGGGGTTGTTGATCGGGACTTTCTGCAGGAGCCGTGGGACGGGGGCCCGGGAATGACGGACTCAACGTAGCCCCCTTCCCGCACGTCGCCGCGTTCGCCTGTTCGGTATTTGTATGGTATCCTCACGTACCGTGTGAGGAGGTCCCGCGCGCGGTGGCTGCGTCGTCGCCCCGGCAGGCTGGGCGTAATCCCCTGCCATCGCCGCCTGCGAGAGCGACGCGAACCGCCGGCATCGCTGCATCCGCCGCGTCCGCGGGGCCTCTTCCGCGCGGTTCGGATCCCGCGGACTCCGCGCTAGCCGTCGGCCTCGTGACGCTCCATCAGCGCCCAAAGATCCTTGCTCTCCGGCCACTCGAGCGAGTGCCGCCCCACGAACACCTCACGCACGATGCCGGTGGGATCAATGAGGACCACGGAGGGCCGCGCCATGTTCCACGACTCGAAGTTGATGCGGACGTAGACGCCGTAGTCGCGGACCATTCGCCGCTCGGGATCGACCAGCACCGGGAACGGAAGCGCTTCACGCTCGGCGAAGGCGTCGACAACCTTGAGGCCCTGCGCAAAGACGAAGGCCACAGCCACGTCCCGCCTCGTCCACTCGTCCAGCTCGACCTCGAGCCGCGCCATGTAGCCATGGCAGCTCAGTCACCAGACATGCCGCAGAAAGACCAGGTAGAGCCAGCGGTCGGCAAAATCCTGCAAGACGGTGCGCTTGCCGGTTCCGGCGATATGGGCGTGGAAATCGGGCGCAGGTTCGCCGATGGTGAGTGTCGTCGAGCCCTTGGCGCGCGGCATTTCGAGCTCCTACGTCACGATGTCCCGGCGTCGAAATAGTACGACCGCCAGGCCGGTAGCGACGACGGCGGCTGCCGCCAGCACCACCGCTTCCGTCCAGGCGAACTCCCCGGTGGCGAATTGCTCGAGGGGCCGCCAGTAGCGAAACAGCGACACGTAGCCCAGCCACTCCAGCGGTTCGACCACCTCGGCAACCAGGTAGATCACATACATCGCCACGACGATGAGCGCGCTGACGCCGTAGGTGCGGCCCGGCTCGAGCAGCACCGTGGCCACCACCGCGGCAATTCCCGCGCAAGCCATGGCGATCAGCCAGAGCTGCACGTGCACCAGAACGATGTCGCCGGTGGGAATGGGCGTGTCGCCGGCCCAGGCGGCCACGCCGAGCAGCAGACCGACCATCGAGCCGGCGACGATGATCGCGGCGCCCAGCGCCACCGCCGACAGCCGCGTGAGCAGAAACCGCTCGCGTGTGATCGGCTGGGCCAGCAAGACGTCGAGGGTGTGGCGGCCGTAAGCCCGGGCAATCGTGCCGCCGCCGGCCCACATGCCGAAGTAGGCGGCGAGAATCGGCAACCAGGTGGTGAGCTGCGAGCCGAGATATTGGAGGAAGGCGCTCTGCTCGATGGCGGGACTGTCGAAGCCCCGGCCCAGGAAGGCGGCACGGGCCGCTTCCGGCATGGTTTCGAGGAACGCGTCGAGATCCAGGTCGCGCGACGATGGCCAGAGCGCCATAACCAGGAGCGCGAGAATGAACAGCCCCACGGTGAACCAGAAGATGGCCAGACGCCGATGCCGCAGGGTGTGCAGCAGCAGGTGAAGCGTCACGTCGCGGCCTGCTGGTCGTAGTAGCGCAGAAACGCGTCTTCGAGACTGGGCTCGTCGACGGTGAGGTCGGCGACCTCAAAGCGCGCCAGCGTCTTGATCACCCGGTCCACGGACCCGGTGACTTCGAAGCTGATCTCGGCGTCGGTGCGTGACACCACCGCGGCGCCCTCGAGATCGTCATCGGTGGGCGTCGGTCCCGCGAAACGGGCGTGGAAGCGTCGCACCCGGCTTTCGGTCAGCACGTCCACGCGCTCCACGGCCACGAGCCGCCCCTCGCGCAGGAGACCCACGCGGTCACACAGATGCTCGGCTTCGGACAGGATGTGGGTGGAGAGGAAAATGGTGCGGCCCTCATCGCGGTATTCGGCCAGGATGCGGCCAAACTCCTGCTGCACCAGCGGGTCGAGGCCGCGCGTAGGCTCGTCTAGGAGATAGAGCGGCACGTCCGCCTGGAGCGCGCGGACGATGGCCACCTTCTGCCGGTTGCCGGTCGAGAGGGCCTTTATCCGGCGCGAGGTGTCGAGGTCCAGCCGCTCGATCAGCTCATCGGTGCGGTGCACCGGCACGCCGCCCATGCGCGCGAAGGCCCGCAGGTAGGCCGCCACCCGCGTGGACTCATAGAGCGCATCGGCGCTGGGCTGGTAGCTCACGGAGCGCCGGGCCGCGGGACCCTCCGCATGCACGTCCGTGCCGAAGATGCGCGCCGAGCCGCTGGTGGGCCGCATCAAGCCCAGCAGCAGACGGGCCGTGGTGGTCTTGCCGGCGCCGTTGGGTCCCAGGAAGCCGAAGATCTCCCCGCGCTCCACGGTGAGCGACAGATCGGTCAGCGCCCGCACGCTGCCATAGGACTTCGACAGCGCCTCGGTGACGATGGGCGGCGCGTCGGTCATGGGCGGCGAGTCCCTCGATCAGGCCGGTGGCGGCGTAGTCCGAAGGCGACTCTACACGGCGCCGCTGCGACGTGCAGCCGTAGCCGGACCGGACACCAGGCGCCACCCCTACTCGATTGGAAGTTCCCCACGGAGCCATAGCGCACCCCGCTGGCGGATCAGCCCAGCCTGGAGCGCCGCCGCGGCGCTTCCGAGTTGCCCAAGAGTCCGAGGGCCGCTCCCGAGCCGCACCACCAATAGCGCCGTTCCACCGCGGATCGCCTCCGCCATACGGCGGCCACACCAGGTGCGACCGAGAGCAATTTGCCCGGTACTCGGACTGGACGGCCATTGCGCTGGACAGGCCGATCGCCGGCGAGATTCGGGCGCGGCCGACGCCGTCACCGGGCGATCACGCAGATGCCTGAGCTGGGGTCCGACCGAGGGCGTGCGCAGGTGCACTTGCAGTACTATTGAAACAGCCCTCTCGCATCCTTCGACCAAGGCCACCAGAAATGATGGGGCAAGCTGGTCTGCCGCATGCTCAGGCCTCACGCGGCCTCTTTGCCCTTAGGCACCCATCCCCGAGTCCGAGGCAAGGCGACCGAACAGCCATCGCGAGGCGAGCCGGAGCCAGATCTGGATAGCACCGCGGTGGCAGCGCGCCAAGCAGTTGGTGCGGGTTCGCTGCCCAGCACGCCGTTCGGACGCCAACGCATGCGCGGAGTTGCCGGGCGAAATTGGGACCAACCCCAGGTTGTATGAGTGACCGTTGATCCAACGGTAGTTCAGGGCCTGCTACTCCTGGCGGCCGAGTTGATCGTGCTGGCCGCCGTTGGATACGTCGTCGTCCGGCTGGCGTTGCGGCAGGCCGACGAGCGCGTCGCCCTGGCGCAGGGTCTGGTGGTCGGCCTGGCGCTCTGGGGTCTGATCGTCAACTTCGTCATGTACGCCGTCCCTGGGCTTGCCGGCGCGATCGTGGGTTGGGGCGTCGTGCTGGCGATTGGCGCGGTGCTGGTGTGGCGTGCGCCCCACCCCATTTGGCCGCAACCGCGGGTGGCGGCGGGGTTTGCCGTGGCCTTGCTGGTGCTGCTGTGGATCGCGCTGGCCAGCCGGCAGTTGCTGTCCATTCCTGATCCGGGAGTTCGTCTGGGGCTGGCGGCCTCGATCCGCGCCGGCATCTTTCCGCCGGAGCTGTCCTGGAACCCTGGGACGCCGGTGTTCTATCACCACGGGGTGCCGCTGTTGGCCGGGCTGCTTACGCCGCCGGTTGGGCCCGATTTGGCGTTCGTGACCGAGCTGCTGGGCGCCTACGCCTGGGCGAGCTTCGCCTTGGTGGTTACGACGATGCTGTGGCAGCGCTCGTCGAGATTCGCCGCGACGGTCACCGCTCCGCTGTTGCTCGCCGCCGGCGCCTGGACCTTCACCTGGGTGGGCGACGGCCTCGTGACGGCCCCGGTCCCCGTGGGCCTACCGGCAGCCGGCCTGCGCACTTCCTTGGCAGACATCTATTGGCCGTCGGTGGATCTTTCATGGGCCGTCTACGTCTGGGAGTTTCGCGAAACGGCGCTTGCCAACATCTGGAAGCCTGGGTTTCTCCTGGCCTACGCGCTGGTCCTTGTCGTGCTGGAGCGGGCCTCGCGGGCGACCGACGGGTCGTGGCGAGGCGAGCTGACGCTCGCAGGGTTGGTTGGCTTCGTCGGCCTCTTGACGACGACGCTGGCCCCGGTGGCGCTGGCGCTATGGACCGGATTGAACGCGGTGAGCCTCAGCCGCGGCAAACGCGTCGGGATGTTGGCCCCGGGCGTCGTCCTCCGGTCCGGAGCCGGACCCGCGCTCGCCGTTCTCCTGCTGCTCGGCAGTGGCGGAGTGCTTGCCGGGACTCTTTGGGGTGACGCGTCACCGAGCTTGGCCTTGGCGTGGAACGCGCACCAACAGGGCGGGCAACTCTTGGGCCAACTGGACTCACGGCCCGGCGGAGTGGGTCTGCTGGGCGTGGGGCCGGTGGTCTTGGCGGGCGCCGCCGTGCTGCTGGCTCGCCGCGACCGCTTGGTGCTCACGCTGGCCATCGGAACCGGCGTGCTGGCGGTCGCCTACATGGTGCTGGACCGTCCACCGGCGTCCCATGACACCGGTCGCTTGGCGGGACACGCCCGCAACCTGGCGTTGGCAGCTCTGCTGCTGGCGCTGAGCGTCCGCCTGGCGCGCTTGCCACAGCGGTGGCGCTATGTCGCAAGCGGGCTGCTGATCGCCCTGGTTGTCTGGCCGACGATCGCGGGGCCTCTGCGCCACCTGGGCGGAGCGGTCTCGCAGGGAACCGAGGTGGCGAATGCTGCCCGCGAGCCTCGCGAGTGGATGCAGGGGCGATATTCGCTCGACAGCCGTTTCCCATCCGACCAAATCGCGACCTATATCCGGAACCACACGCCCGTGGATGCGCGCGTGTTGACGATCGAGCCGCCCTATACGGCCGTGGCATTCGCCACCGGCCGCCCGAGCGGGGCCGGGTTCATCGGGCATCTCCACTTCGACACGAAACCGGGCCCTGAGTATCTTGACGCCGTACGCCATCTCGAGCCAACGGCCCTGCGCCGGCTGAGCATTGCCTACGTGCATGCCACGGATGCGTGGATCGCCGAGCTGACGGATCAGGCCGCAGGTTGGCTCAATGACCCGCGGCTGTTCGAGCCGCTGATTCGCAGCGAGGGCGAGGCGCTCTACCGCGTGCGGCCGGCGTTCGTGGACCTGGCGGCGGTACCCGCGCCGGCGTCGTTCGAGGCGCTGCGTCAGGCGGTGCCCGCGTCCGCGTCGGCCTACTTTCCCGCCGAATTCGCGTCGCCAGCGCAGCATCGCGTGGCGGCGGCGCTCGCCCACGCTCGATTGCTCGGCGACATTGATCCGCGTGTGCTGTATTTGCTCACGCCGTGGCCCTCCGAACCACTCGGCGACCGAGTGTCGGACCTCGTAGTCCTGCCGCTGTCCGTCGAGCCGTGGATGCTGCCGCCCGAGGGCCGGCAACCCATCTGGTGGAATGCGCAGGATGGCATCGCGGTGTACGCGCCCAACGGGGCCGTTGCGCCGATCATGGCGCCGCCCGCCAGCATGCAGTCGCCAGAGCCATCGCCGGTCGGCGTGCAGGTGTCCGACGTTGGCACGACCGATGGCCGGCTCACCTTCACGGTGACGATCGACGACCTCGCCCCGGACCAGTGGAGTGGGCAAGACTGGCAACTCCTCGCCGGCGAGGAGTCGCCCTGGGCGATCCCCACCGAGCTTGAGCCGGACGGCCGCACGCCCGTCGTCGCGCAGTGGTTCGCCGGCCAGATGGCGCCACGGCGGGACGTGACCACCTACCAGTACGTCTTCGACCCACGGACACCCCGTCTGGCGGTCGGTGAGCGCGGTCAGGCGACCGATGTCGCATCCGCGGGCGACGGCGTTGGCGAGGGGATCTGGATGCTGTCCCTGCGGCTGATCCAGGAGGTGGATCGAGGCACCTACGTGGCGCAGGAGGACATCGCCGTCATTCCCCTGCTGCAGATCGAGATATCGGAGACCGGTGACGTGACCGTGTTCGTCTACGACGACGCGCGAGGAGTCGACGCGGAGCCAGCGGTCAAGCCCTAAGGCGCGGCACTCGATCGCGCTTCGCTGCGGGCCGGTCGCCGCCCAGGGTCGCTAGACTCAACCATGCAGTTGGACCTGTTTCCCCTCCACACGGTGCTGTTTCCGCACATGCGGCTGCCGCTGCATATCTTCGAGCCGCGGTACCGCGTGATGATTCGAGCCTGCATCGACGAGGAGCGCCCGTTCGGCGTGGCGCTGATCCGCTCCGGAGATGAGGTTGGCGGGCCGGCGGAGCCGCATCCGGTGGGGACCACCGCGCGCATCACGCAGCACGAGACGCTGCCCGATGGCCGCATGAACATCGAGGCGGTGGGCGAGCAGCGCTTTCGCATCGATGCGCTGGAGCAGCAGGAGCCGCACCTGACGGCGTCGGTGACATTGGACGCGATGCCAGTGACGGATCCGCGCAATACGGCATCGCTGGCGGCTAGCGTGCGCGAGGACTACCGCCAGGCGCTGCGGCTCACGCTGGAGCTGCAGGGCGCGTTCGGCACCCACGAGGAACTGCCGCGCGATCCGGAGCGCTTCGCCTATTTCACCGCGTCCGCCCTGCCGGCCACCGCCAGCACCCGCCAGAACCTACTCGAATCGCCGAGCGTGGAGGAGCTGCTGGCCCGCGAGGCCAAGCTGATGCAGCGGTTGCTGCGCGACCTCAGGGAGCTATTGGAGACGCGGCAGAACTCGCGCCTGAATTAGGCCGTGGGCATCCGCGCCATGGTCACCGCCTCTACACTGGCCGCATCGTGCCTTGTGAACGGGCACCGCAACGAAGCGAGGGCTGACGCATGGTCAATCCATCCCCCTATCCGGTGAACATCACCGCCGAGTACCCGGAGCGCAGCTCGCGATTGCTCGCCTTCTGCGGACTGACCTTCCTGATCAAGGGGCTATTGCTCCTCCCGCACCTCATCGTGCTTTACTTCCTGTCGATCGTGGCGGTGTTGGCCCAACTGGTGGGTTACGTCGCCATCATCATCACCGGCTGGTATCCGCGGGGGCTCTTCGACTTCCAGGTCGGCGTGCTGCGCTGGAATCTGCGCACGAGCGCCTGGTTCCTCTCGATCGTCGACGAGTACCCGCCGTTCCGGCTGCAGGATTAGGGCAGGCGCTACCCTGACCTAGGCCCGTCCGCCTAACCGGCTGCCCCGTGTTCGCGCGGGGACGCCGCTCGCGTCCATGCTTGCGTCCGATCTGTCCGCCGACCGTCTTGAGCTGCCCGAGATCCTGGCGCAGGCCAGCACGTATGCCGGATTCGAGCCGGGTCGCGCCCATGTCCGCGCGCTCCGACCGACCACCGATCATGCCGAGGCGCGCGCCCGGCTGACGGCCACCGCCCAGGCGCGCTGGCTGCTGGGCGAGGCGCCTGGATTCAGCGTCGGCGGCGCGCAGGACGTTCGCGCGGCGGCCGATGCGGCCGCCCGAGGATCGCGCCTCAGCCCCACGGACTTGCAGGCCGTGGCCGCGCAGCTTCGCGCGGTGCGCCTGACCCGACGCACCGTGGAGACCCACCGCGCGGACGCGCCGGCGCTCTGGCGCATCGTCGCGCCGCTGGCGGACCACCCCGAGCTGGGCTCGCGCATCGACGCGACGTTCGACGAGCAAGGCCGGGTCGCCGACGCGGCCTCGCCTGAACTGCAATCGCTGCGCCGCCAGCTGCGTCAGGCCACGGCGGCAGTGCACGCGATCATGCAGCAGCAGCTCCGGTCGCCCGCCGCGCGCGGCGTGCTGCAGGAAGCCCTCATCACCGAGCGCGCGGGGCGCCAGGTGGTGCCGGTCAAGCAGGAGCACCAGGGCAGCTTCCCCGGCATCGTGCACGACACCTCCGCCAGTGGCGCCACGGTGTACATGGAGCCGCTGGCGGCCGTGCCGGCCAACAATCGCGTGCGGGAGCTCGAGGCGGCCGAGCGACACGAGATCGACCGGATTCTGCGGGCGCTGAGCGCCGACGTCGGCGCGCTGAGGCACGAAATCGTGGCGGGAGTCGACGGCCTGGGGGTGCTCGACGGCCTGCTGGCGCTGGCCCGGTTCGCGGATGCGCACGAGGCCGTGGAGCCAAGCATCGCGCCGGACGCGGGGTTCCAACTGAAGGAGGCGCGGCACCCCCTGCTGGAAGGCGACGTCGTACCCATCGACATCGAGATTCCAGCCGGCGGATCGCAGGCGATCGTGATCACCGGTCCGAACACCGGCGGCAAGACCGTGGCGCTGAAGACGGTGGGGCTGCTGCACCTGATGGCGGCCTGCGGCCTGCACGTGCCGGCCGCCGGCGCGCGGCTTGCGGTCTACGACCCCGTGCTGGCGGATATCGGCGACGAGCAGAGCATCGAGCAAAGTCTCAGCACCTTCGCCTCGCACATGCGCAACTTGGTGGCGATGGTGCGTGCGGCGGGACCGCGCGCGCTGGTGCTGACCGACGAGCTTGGCGCGGGCACGGATCCCACCGAGGGCGCGGCGCTGGGCCAAGCCATCCTCGAACGGCTGCTCGACGCCGGGGCCGTGGCGGTGGTGACCACGCATCATCCCGAGCTCAAGCTGTTCGCCCACCGGCACCCGCGCGCCCGAAACGCCAGCGTGGACTTCGATGCCGCCACCCTGCGTCCGACCTATCGCCTGCTGATGGACGTGCCCGGTCGCAGCAATGCCTTCGACATCGCCACCGGGTTGGGGCTCGATGCGGAGATCGTCGAGGCCGCGCGGGCCAAGCTCTCGGCGGAGTTTCGCGACGTTGAGGGGTTGATCGGCGCGCTGCAGCACGAACGACGGGAGCTGTCGGAGGCTCGGGCAACCGTGGCCGACGAGTTCGCACGGCTCACCGCGGCGCAGCACGACCTCGACGAGCGATTGGCGGGTGTCGACGCCGAGCGTGAGCGCGTGGTGGGCGATGCCCGGCGCGAGGCTCGCGCGCTGCTGCGGAAAACTCGCGCCGCGCTGCGGCAGGCCGAGCAGGCGGCGCGGCAGACGCCCGGCGCCTCGACCGATGTCGCCCGCCAGCGCATGCGGAATCTCGAAGCGAAGCTCGATGCGGCGAGTCCGCCGGCCGAGCTGCCGCGCGCGGCGCCCCTGCTCGAGATTCGGGAAGGGGACCGGGTGCGCGTGGAGGGCTACAGCCGCGAGGCGGTGGTGGTGGCGGTGGAAGACACCGAGGCAGTGATCGGCGCGGGCAACGTGCGCGCCCGAGTGCCGCGAGCGCACGTGCAGGAGGTGCTCGCGCCGCAGCCCCGACCCCGACCGCGGGCGCGCCGACGCGGTTCGGCGCTCCCAGCCGAGGTCCACGTACGCGGCGAGCGCGTGGTCGACGCCTTGGAACAGGTGGACCTGGCCCTAGACGCCGCCGTGCTGCACGGCGCGTCCGCCCTGCGGGTGGTCCATGGGGTCGGCACCGGGACGTTGCGCCGAGCAATCCGCAGCCACGTGGGCGACCATCCAAGCGTGCTGGACCTCTCCGACGCGGATCCCACCGCGGGCGGCGCCGGCGTCACCGTCGTCGCGCTGGCCGGCGGCTAACGACCGGCGCGCCCGCGCTCAGCAAACCCACCTCCGTTCGCCCTGAGCGAAGTCGAAGGGCGTCGTGCGTGGTTCGACAGAGCCTGTCCTGAGCCTGCCGGAGGGCTCACCACGAACGGGTTGGTCTGTAGGGACAGGTCTCAAACCCGCCCGAAATCCACCACGAGCGGAAGCGGCGCTACTGCTGCAGGATCTCGAACTCGACCTTGGGCTCGCGGCGCAGGAGCCAGCGTGCGAGGGCGCGGCGCACCGATTGATGGCGCGCGGCGAAGGCCAGGACCGACGCGGTCACGCCCAGGGCGCCGCCCACCACCAGCCCCATGCCGAGTCCGGTGCCGAATCCTCGCGACATGCGCCCTCCCGCGCCTACTGCAAGCGAGCCACGACGGGGGCGTCGCTCCAGAGCTCGTCCAGCCGATAGTACGCCCGCGCCTCGGGGGCGAAGACGTGAACCACCACGCCCCCAAAGTCGGCGAGCAGCCACCCGTCCGTCACTTCACCCTCGAATTGCGGATGCGATGCGGACGGGGGAACGGGTTCGCGGTCGAGGGCATCGCGGATGGCGCGCATCTGGACGGTGCTGCCGGCGGTGCACACGACGAAGTAGTCGGCAATGATCGTGAGCCCGCGCAGGTCCAAGAGGGCAACATCCGTGGCGCCCCTTTCCGCCAACACCTCGACCACACGGCGCGCGCGCTCGAGCGGGATCAGCGTGCGCAGTGCTCAGGCATCATGAGGTGCCGCGATTATATCCGACCCTCGGCGGCGTCCCCATTCGCGTAGAGCCCGTGTCGTTGAATGTAGTCGGCCACCGCGCCGGGCACGAGGCCTTCGAGCGACTCCTCAGCCGCGATGCGCCGCCGCACGTCCGACGCCGCGATGTCGCTGGCCGCGTCGTGGAGGATGCGAACCCGCGTCGCGGCCGCGGGATGGTCGTGGAGCAGGTCGTCGGGCAGCTCCGCGGCGTAGCCGGTCCGAGCCACCGCGACCACTTCGCTGATGGCGAAGATGGCATCCGTGTCGCGCCATGCCGCCATGGCCTCCAAGGCGTCCGTCCCGACGATGAGCGTGAACACTGCGTCCGGATGGGCCTTGGTGAGCGTTCGCAGGGTGTCAATGGTGTAGGAAGGAGCGGGTCGCGACAGCTCCAGGTCCCGAGCCTCCAGCCATGAGCAATCCCGCACCGCCAGGCGGCACATGGCGAGGCGATGGTCGGCGGACGCGTGCGGCGCGCCGCGAAACGGGGAACGGGCGGCGGGGATGAGCCAGACGCGGTCGAGCGCCCAGGCGTCCTTGACCTGCCGCGCCACGGCCAGGTGCCCGCAGTGCACGGGGTCGAAGGTGCCGCCGAAGAGTCCGATGCGCATAGTCCGCTACCGCACGACCAGCTGGCGCGGCCGGCCGCTGCCCACCGTCGCAAGCGCGGCGCGCACGAGCGCCGCCGTGCGCAGCGCGCCGGAAAGGTTGGGCGTCTCCGGGGTCGCCTGGCCGGTGCGGACCGTCTGCACCAGGTCGCGCACCGCGTCGGAACGGCCGTCGGAAGGACGCCAATCCGCCGTCACCACTTGCGAATTCCCCACCGCCCGGAATGCGTGCTTCGTGTCCGCCGCGTCGATCTCGGCGTCGTTGAAGCCGTCGAGCGCGGCCGTGGTGAAGCCCTCCGTCAGCATCACCATTCGCCGGCCGTCGGTGAGCTGCACGACGGCCGCGAGCCCCTCGTCAGGCCCATCCAGTCGGCTGACCGCGAATGCGGCGCTGCCATTCGGACCAAACTCCAGCGTGCCGGCCACGGTCGATGGCACGCCGGGATCGGTTGACGTCCCAGGCCCGGATTCGGCGTACACGCGATTCGGCGGCCGACCCATCAGGTGCGTCAGGATATCGAGCGTGTGGAAGGCCGCCGCGGGCAGAGAGTCGACGCCCGGCATCGTGACGTGCGCATGCATGAACTTGGGCGTTGGGAGCAGCCGTCGCGCCAGGCGCACGACGGGAGCGCTTCGCCAGGACAACGCGGCCAGTGCCGGCGTCGGCATCGCGCGCAGCGCCGCCCGCGACGCGGGGGTGGCGCCGAGCGACACCAGCGCACTGGGATCGATGAGCATGGGGAGGCCGGTTGACGCCGGCTCCGGCAGAGCTGCGGCCTCGGCAACGACGAGCGCTTGGGCCTTCGAGGGCTGGACGAGCTCCGCGTCCGCCACGGTCGCCGCGGCAACGGCGTAGCGCCCCGCCACGGGGCCTTCGCCCACCACAGCGACGCGCACGGGGCGATCCATAGCTATCGAATCTGCGTCCAGACCGGCGTCGCGTCAACCGCGCTACGATGCGGCGGGCAGCACAGCGAGACTCGCGGAGCGCACATGGCCACCGAAGCCCTGCGGCTGGAGGGTTGGGCTCTCATCCTGGGAGCGTCCAGCGGATTCGGCGCCACCACGGCGCGACACCTGGCGCGCTGCGGCATGAACGTGGTGGGCGTGCATCTCGACCGCCGCAACACCCAGCACCTCGCCGATGCCGTGCGCGACGACATCGAGGCCGCCGGAGGCCAGGCCAGGTTCTTCAACGTGAACGCCGCCGACGCCGATGCGCGCGCGCGGGTGCTGGACGAGGTCGCGCCCGAGCTGACGGCGCATCAGCCGCCGGTGCGCGTGGTGCTGCACTCGCTGGCCTTCGGCACGCTGCGGCCCTTCGTCGGCGAGGACGGCGAGCCCGGGATATCGTCGCGGCAGCTGGAAATGACCCTGGACGTGATGGCGAACTCCCTGGTGTATTGGACCCAGGACCTGGCGGCGCGGGACTTGCTGGGCGACGGCTCCCGCATTCTGGCGATGACCAGCGCCGGCTCCGACCGCATCTGGCCGGGATACGGCGCCGTGGGCGCGGCCAAGGCCGTCCTTGAAGCGCACGTGCGCCGGCTGGCCGTGGAATTGGCCCCGCGGCAGGTGACGGTGAACGCGCTGCGCGCCGGCGTGACGGACACTCCCGCGCTGCGCAAGATCCCGGGGCACGAGGAGCTGGTGGCCAACGCCCAACGGGCCAATCCCGGTGGAAGGTTGACCCGAACCGAGGACGTCGCGCAGGCCATCGCGGCTCTGGCGCTGCGCGAAACGAGCTGGATTTCGGGCAACGTCATCGGTGTCGACGGCGGCGAAAACCTCGCCGGCTAGCCCCGACCGGGCCGGCGCCGCACGCCGTCCGCCAAGTGGTTATGCTATGCCCCGAAATCGACGCCGGCCGCTTCCCGGCCGGTCGGGGGGCTTGACCATGTGACGATGCCGCGGGGCCGACGACGATTCCCCCGCGAACCTGTGGGAGCCCCCATGAGCAGCCGCGGCTGGTGCTCCCCCATTGTCTGCGCGGCAATGGCCTGTGACCCGAGCATCGGCGCTGGGTCGGAAGCGTCGTTTACTTTCACAGGAGCGTTTGCCCTATGACATTGCTCTGGTCGCGCGGCCAGCCCCGCTGGGTCGCGACCTTCCGTATCCTCGCCGCCCTTGCCATGGCGCTGGCGGCGTTTCTCATTGTTCGCGGCGTCGTCCTGGCCGCCGGCGATCCCGCCGGGGACGCCACCCTTGCGGCCGACCACGACGCAGGCGTCAACTTCGTCTGGACGCTGACCTCCGGCGCGTTGGTGTTCTTCATGCAGGCCGGGTTTGCGCTGCTCGGCGCCGGCCTCATCCGCGCGAAGAACACCGTCAACTACCTGACGAAGAACATCCTGGACTTCGCCGCGGCCGGACTCTCGTTCTGGGCCTTCGGCTACGCCTTCATGTTCGGCGGCTCGGGTCTGCCGGGAATGGCCGAAGGCAACGCCTTCATCGGCTTTTCCGGGTTCTTTCTGGTACGTGACGCCTATGACGTGCAGACGACCAGCTTCTGGTTCTTCCAGATGGTCTTCGCCGCCACCACGGCCACGATCGTGGCCGGTGCGGTGGCCGAGCGCACCAAGGTGACGGCCTACCTGGCCTACGGCTTCCTCGTCACGGCCCTGGTCTACCCCATCTACGGTCACTGGATGTGGGGCGGCGGCTGGCTCGGCGGCGAGCAGCTCGAATCGTGGGTCGGCGCCGCCGCGGTGGACTTCGCCGGATCGGGCGTGGTGCACACCATCGGCGGGGTTCTGGCCCTGGCCGGCGCGGCCACCGTGGGCGCGCGGCTGGGCAAATACGGGCCCAACGGCGAAGTGCGCAGCATTCCGGGCCACAACATGGTCTATGTGGTGATTGGGATGTTCGTGCTGTTCTTCGGCTGGTTCGGCTTCAACGGCGGGAGCACGGTGGCGGGGAATGACCTGCGCATCGCGGTCATCATCACCAACACCTTCCTGGCCGGAGCCACCGGCGCGGTTACGGCTGCCTACCTCGGTCTAGTGCGCACGGGTCGCATCAGCGCGGCCAGCACCAGCAACGGCGCCCTGGCCGGGCTGGTGGGCATCACGGCGCCCTGCGCCTTCGTGGCGCCCTGGGCCGCGGTGATCATCGGCGCCGTCGCGGCGGTGCTGATGCTGGTGAGCGTCCACGTCGTCGAGCACCGGCTGAAGATCGACGACCCGGTGGGCGCATCCTCGGTGCACGGCACCGCGGGCGTCTGGGGCCTGCTGGCCGTGGGCGTCTTCGCCGATGGGACCTACGGCGGCGTGAGCGGGTTCATCGCCGGCAACGGCTCGCAGTTCGTGGCCCAACTCATTGCGGCCGTCGTGGCCGTCGCCTGGGCGCTGACGACCGGTCTGCTGCTGTTCAACGTTCTCAAGCGGACGGTTGGCCTGCGCGCCTCACGCGAGGAGGAGCTGAGCGGCCTGGACCTGCCGGAGCACGGCGAGTCGACGTATACGCACGACGACGCCGAGCCCGAGGCGGAACCGGCGCCAGAGCCAGCGACCTAGTCGCGGATCGTCAGTCGACGGGAAAGGGGCGGGCCCTCCGGGGTCCGCCCCTTCGCGTCGGGAGAAATGCGCGGTATCCGGCCAGGCTGAATCGCGCCAAGACGCCCGCCTCTGGAGACCTTTGCGTACCCTTCGTCAATCCCGCGAAGGCGGGAATCCACCCTTCATTGAACCTGGGGGCGGACAGGATGCGCCCGGTCATCCCCAAGCCCGGCCGGATGTTGCCGAGGTCTCTCTTTGCGGGGATGGCGACCGGTGACGCGACCGACGGCTATTCCGCCGGCCACATGGCGCCGGGATTGAGACGCTGATCGGGATCGAATGCCCGCTTGAGCGCGCGCATGGCATCAAGCGTGGGCGGGGTCATGGCCTGGGCCGTGAACCCACGCTTGACCCGGCCGAGCCCGTGCTCGCCCGACAGCACGCCGCCGGCGGCCAGCCCCACGTCGGCAATGACCCCAAGCATGGCGGCGGCGGCCTCGCGCTCGGCAGGGTTTTTTGGGTCGTACAGCATGTTGGGATGAAGCGTGCCGTCGGCGGCGTGGCCAAAGATGGCAACGGGGACGCCACGGCGGTCGGCTTCGCCGCGGATGCGCGCGTAGGTGTCGGCCAACGCGCGACGGGGCACGCAGATGTCCTCGCCGATCTTGGCGGGCCGGATGCGGCTCAGCGAGGCCGTGAGTCCGCGCCGCGCCGCCCACCAGCGCTCGGCGACGGCGGCGCCGACCACGTCCACCTCCGCGCCCTGCCGGGCCAAGACCTCGAGAAGCAGTCGCTCGTCCGCCCGCACCGCCTCGGGCTCGCCGTCCAGCTCAACCAGCAGCACGGCGCCCGCGTCTTCGGGAAGACCGCGGGGTCGCGCCCGCTCGATGGCCTGAATCGTCCGTGCGTCCAGAAACTCGAGCTTGGCCGGCACGAGGCCGGATTCCAGCAATGCCGGCACGACGGCCAGCGCGTCCGTGGGCGACTCGAAGGCCGCCGCGCGCACCGCCCGTGCCGCCGGCGGCTCGATGAGGCGCACCTCGATCTGGGTCACGATGCCGAGCGTGCCTTCCGAGCCGATCAGCGCGTCGACCACCGGGCCATCGGCCGGGCGGGCGGCCTCGATCACCTCGCCTTGGGCCGTGACGGCGCGCAGGCGCGTGACGAAGTCCCGCGTGACCCCGTATTTGAACGCGCTGGCGCCGCCGGCGTTGGTGGCCACGTTGCCGCCGAGCGTGGACCCGGCCTCGGAGGATGGGTCGGGTGGATAGCAGAGGCCGTGCGCCGCCACGAAATCGCGAAAGGCATGAGTGACCACGCCGGGCTGAACCACTGCCAAGCGACCATTCGCATCGAATCGTTCGATGTCCTGCATGCGATTGGTGTCAATGACCAGGGATTGCGGCGGCGGCACGGCGGAGGCGGCGAGGCTGGTGGCGCCGCCGCGCGCCAGGCAAGGAACGTCGGCGGCAGCCGCCGCGCGAACGAGCTGCCGGATCTCCGCCTCGCTGTTGGGGAACGCGACCACGGCCGGCTCTCCGCGATAGCCCATCGTGGCGTCGTAGGCATAGGTCCACAGGGCATCGGGGTCGTCAACGACATTGGCGGCGCCAACGACGGCGCGGGCGCGGTCGGCCAGGGTCACGGGCTGCCGCCGCGATCGGAGTCCTGACAGCAAGCTATCCGTCCCGCCGCCACCTCCGTGTCACTCCGAACGAACGTGAGGAATCTCAGGACGTTGGTGCAGGCTCCGCGCCCCTTGGATTCCTCGCTGCGCTCGGAATGACAGCTAGCGGTGCTCAAATGACATCGGTGAGTCGGAATCCACGGGACTCGAACGCGCGACCGAGCATCCGGCTGGTAGACGACAATGTTCGTCTTTTGTACGGTATTGCCGTGCACACCCATGGGATTTCCCGCCGGCGAATCAGCCAGATGGCCGCGCGGCTCCGCTTCATGCCCGGCGGGTCGGGCTGGGCCCCAATCGTGGACGTGGCAGACTACGCCGCCCAGCGTCAACTGGTGCGGCCGATCACGCTGCCGCTGCCCGCCGGACTCGAGGCCGCCCTGGTGCCGCGGCGCGCGCGTTTGCCGCTGTTGCTCTTGGGCGCGCACGTCCTTCCCGCCTGGAGAAACGTCAGCGTGGCGCACGAACTCGGCCACCTGACCCTGCACCAGGGACCGGCCGGCGTTCCTCATCCTCGGTCCGCCAGCCGGCGGACGGAGTGGGAAGCCGACCGATTCGCCATGGAACTGCTGTTGCCGGACGTCCTCGTCACGCGCTACGCGCTGAGTGCGCGCGGAGGCATCGACGACGTGGCGGCTCGGCTGGTCGTGCCTCCGGCCGTCCTGCGGCGGCGTCTCCGTGAACTCGGTGCGGCTAGGACGCCTTCTTGAGCAGCGGCAGGCCGGTGCGCGGATTCTCCGAGACTTCGTAGCCCGCGGGCAGCGCGTCCAACACGCCGTCCTTTTCGGTCTGCGCGAAGAAATAGATGGTCTGCTCGCGACCGCCCCGCAGCGTTACGTTCCGCGAGTGTAGGTAGTACGTCTTGCCCGATTTCTGGCTCACTACGCTGTACGCCACTGGCGTTCCCCCCAAATCTTTGTCGGCTTCAAGGATTCTACAAATCGGACCGGAGCATACTTTGTAACGCTCTTTGCAGAAAGTCCGCCAGTGCCCCAAGACCATGCATCCGACTCCTCAACCGGGCCGGACGACCGGTCTGTCCTGAATGCGGCGCACGTTTCCGCCGAGCTCCGGCGGCGCGGCCACGATGTCGATGTGCGGTGTCATGAGGTGGTGGACTCCACGCAGGACGTAGCGCGGGAGGCCGTGCGTGAAGGGCCCGGTGGGCCGGTGCTGGTCGTCACCCGCCGCCAGTCCAGCGGCCGCGGTCGCCGCGGCCGACGCTGGCTGCTCGCGCCGGGCGGGCTGGCGTTCACGCTGGCCATTCAGGCTCCGCCCGACGCTCCGGCCGCCTGGCCCACCATGGCCGCGGCCCTTGGGGCAGCGCGTGCGATCGAGGCCCACGCGGGCATCGCGCTCGGCATCAAGTGGCCCAATGACCTGGTGCATGGCGGACGCAAAGTCGGCGGCGTGCTGGCCGAGGCCCATGGACCGTGGTCGCTCGTGGGCGTGGGACTCAACGTCAACAGCTCTCCGGGAGTGGCGAACGATACTCCAACGGCCTGCCTGGCGGAGATCCGCGGCGGCGCGCTGGACCTGTCGGCGCTGCTGATCGAGCTGGCGGCGGCAATCGTGGGCGCGTTGGTGGCCGACGCGACCTCGCGACAGGCGCTGCAGCAGCCCTGGAATGAGCTGTCGGTCGTCCTGGGCGAGCGGGTATTCGTGAGCGGGCCGGACGGCCACGTCTATGGCCGCGTCGAGGCGCTGCCGGCCGACGGCAGTCTGCATCTGGCGCTGGGCGACGGATCGCGCCGCGTGATCACGACCGGAGACGTGTCCCTGCGCCTGGATCGGACCGGATGAACCACGTGCGCGCGCTGCATTGGCTCGCGCTGGCGGCGGTGACCGGCCTGGCGCTCGGCCTGCGGCTGTTTGGCCTGGACTGGGATCAGGGTCACCACCTGCACCCCGACGAGCGCTTTCTGAGCATTGTGCTCACCCAGATCCACCCGCCGACCGACCTGGCGATGTATTTCGACCCCGCCGCATCGCCCTACAGCCCGTTCAATCAAGGGATCGGCTTTTTCGTCTACGGCACGCTGCCCGTCTTCCTGGTCGACTGGCTGAGCCGGCTGCTGGGCATGCAGGGTTACGACCAGGCCTACCTGGTGGGACGCGCGGCGTCGGCCATTGTGGACACCGGCACGGTGGTGTTGGTCTATCTGCTGGGACGGCGCCTGCTGGGGGCCTGGCCGGGGCTGCTGGCAGCCCTGCTGATGGCACTGGCGGTGCATGCCATCCAGCTCTCGCACTTCTTCACAGTCGACACGTTTGCGACCTTCTTCAGCACCGCTGCGCTGTGGCTGCTCGTGCGCGCGGCCGACAAGCCGCGCTGGCTGGATCTCGGCTTGCTTGGGCTGGCCATCGGGCTGGCCCTGGCGAGCAAGCTGAGCGCCGGGCTGCTGCTGGTCCTGGTAGCGGCATGGTGGGGGGTGCGGGGCTGGCGGGGCCGGCACTTGCGGTCGGGTCGGACCGCCGCGGCGGCCTGGATCGGCCGAGGCGTCCTGGTCGCCGTCGCGGCGGCGCTCGCGTTTCGGGTCGCCCAGCCCTACGCCTTCGCGTCCGCGTCGCCGCTGGACTGGCGGCTGGGCGAGCCGTTCCTCGACGCCGTGTCCCAGCAGCAGGCGATTCAAACCGGGACCTACGACTGGCCGCCCGGCGTGCAATGGGCCGGCACCGCTCCCTACCTGTACCCGCTGAAGCAAATCGTGCGCTGGGGCGTGGGGCCGGCGTTCGGCGTCGCCGCCCTCATCGGCATCGGCGCGTCCGCGGTGATGCTGTGGCGCGGCCGCCGTCACCCCCTGGCCCTGCCCCTGGCCTGGGCGGCGCTGACGTTTGGCTACGGCGGGGCCCTGGTGCTCAAGACCATGCGCTATTTCCACCCGCTCTACCCCGTGCTCGCCCTGGTGGCGGCGTGGGTGCTGGCCGAGCTGTGGCGCCGTCGCGACCGCATCCCACACATTCCCACCAGATTCGCGTCCCCCGCCATCGTGGTCGGCGGAGGTCTCATGGTTGCCGCCACGGCCGCGTGGGCGGCCGCCTTCATGCAGGTCTACGCGCGCGAGCATCCGCGCGTGGAAGCGTCCGCCTGGATCCACGCCAACGTGCCCCCCGGCGCCCACGTGCTCACCGAGCACTGGGACGATCAGCTCCCGCTGGGGCTCCCCGGGCTGCCCCACGACCGCTACGCCTTCAGCCAGCTGCGCGTCTTTGACCGAGAGAACGTCGACAAGCGGGGCCACCTGATTCGAGCGCTCGACGCCTCCGACGTGGTGGTGCTCTCCAGCGACCGCGGGGCGGCCACGATTCCCCGCATGCCGCAGCGATATCCGCTGGCAGGCCGCTACTACGACGCTCTCTGGGACGGGACGCTGGGGTTCCGGCTGGCCGCGCAGTTCGAGTCGCGGCCATCGCTCGGTCCGTGGCCGATCGACGATGCGAGCGCCGAAGAGGCGTTCACGGTCTACGACCACCCGCGCGTCTCGGTGTTCCTCCGCGACGCGCCCAACGTCGCCGCACGGGTGGCGGCGAGCCTGGCGGAGGTCGACGAGCGCGGGGCCGTTGCGGTGCTGCCCAAGGATTCGCAGTCGGCCCCAATCCTTTTCACTCCGGAGGCCGCCGCTGCGGTGCAGCGCGACGCCGGTTGGCCCGACGTCTATCGCACACGTCCGCTCGAGGGCTGGGCCGCGGTGCTGGCCTGGTACGGCGCGGGCCTGGCACTCACGCTGGCGCTTTGGCCGCTGCTGGCGCGGGCGCTGGGGATGCTGCCCGATGCCGGCTACGCCGCCGCGCGCGTGCTGGCGCCGGCCCTGGCGGTGCTGCCCGCCTGGTGGCTGGCCAGCGTGGGGCTGGCGCGCTTCGACGCGCCGAGCATCGTCGGCGGCGCCGGGGCGCTGGTGCTGGTCTCCGCCGCGGCGTGGTCTCGCGGCGGAAGGCCGTGGTCGGCGCTGCTTCCGCGTCTACGCACCGCGCTCATCGTCGAAGGCGTCTTCCTCGTCGCGTGGGCCGGATTTCTGGCGCTGCGCGCGGCTAATCCCGATCTGTGGCACCCCGTGTTCGGCGGCGAGAAACCCATGGACTACGCCCATCTCAACGCCATCATCCGGACACCGACGTTCCCGCCGCACGACCCGTGGTACGCCGGGGGCCATCTGAACTACTACTACTTCGGCCACGTGCCGACGGCCGCGCTGAGCAAGGTCCTGGGCGTGCCGCCGGGTACGGCCTACAACCTGGCGCTGGCCGGCTATGCGGCGGCCATGGTTGCCGGAGTGTTTGCCGTGGGTCACGGCGTGTGGACCTTGCTGCGGCGACCGGGCTGGCGGGCCGTGGCCGTAGGCGTCGCGGCGGCGCTGTTGGTGGTCGTGGCCGGCAACTTGCAGTCGGCCGTGCAGCTCGTGGAAGTCGCACGCAACCACGCCGCCGACCCGACGTCCGGGTGGAGCGTTCTGGCGCAGATTCCGGCCGCCATCGGCGGCGATCTGGCGGCCGACTACGACCTCTGGGCGCCCACGCGGGTTATTCCGGACACCGTCAACGAGTTTCCGTGGTTCACGTTTACCTACGGCGATCTTCACCCGCATCTGATGAACCTGGCGGCAACGGCCACGGCGCTCTTGGGCGCGCTGGCCCTGGTGGCGCTGGGCGAGCACCGGCGGACGGGCGGGACCGTTCGCTGGTCCTCATGGGCAGCCGTTCTGGCGTTTCAGGCGCTCGTGCTGGGGCTGCACCGGGTCACCAACCCGTGGGACTTTCCGACCTATCTGGTCGTGACGCTGGCCACGCTGGCCTACGGACTCTGGCGCGCGGGCGAATTGGGCGGGCGAACCGTCATCGCGCTGACGGCGGGGGCCGGTGCGGGACTCGTGGCCGCGAGCCAGCTGCTGTTCCTGCCGTTCCACCGGCACTACGTCGAGTTCTACGGGGGCGTGATTCCCACCCCGCAAACCACGTCGGCGGTTCAGTGGCTGCTCATCTTTGGGCTGCCGACCGCCGTCGTGCTCACCCTGGCGGCGCGGACGGTCACGCCGGCGTTGGCCGGTCGTCGTCGCAGGAGTGGTCGCGGCGTTCCCACCGTGGCCGCCGCCGTCCCGGCCCTGCTGGCGGTTGGCGCGTTGGCGGCTGCGCTGGTCTGGGGGGCGGAACCATGGTCCGCGCGTCTGTTGCTCGCGGGTCTCGTGGGAACGGTCGGCTTGGCGGCCTGGCGCGTGCGCGACCGGCCGCACGTCCTCGTTCCATTGGCCCTGTTCGGCGCGGCGGTGCTACTGACGGCGATTCCGGAAGTGGTGGCCGTGCGGGACGACATCGGCCGGCTCAACACGGTCTTCAAGTCGCACCTGCAAGCCTGGGTGCTGGCCGGGCTTGGAGCGGCGATCGCGCTGCCGCAGGTTGCGGAGGCGCTTTGGCGGGGGCAATCGCCATTGACCCTGCCGTTTCGCGCGGGCTGGGCCGTCGTGCTCGCCGGCCTCCTTGCGGTGGCCCTGATCTACCCGGCGGCCGCGACCCCGCACAAGCTGAATCTCCGCATCCAGCCGCTGCCCGCCACGCTGGACGGCGAGGCCTTCATGGACGGCGGCGAGATCCTGGACGAGGGCAAGCCCGTGAGCCTGACGCCCGACTCTCGTGCACTGACGTGGCTGCGAGAAAACGTAACGGGCGCGCCGACCATCGTGGAAGCCCCAACCACGATCTATCGCTGGGGCGGTCGCGCGTCCGTCTACACCGGCCTTCCCACGGTTGTCGGGTGGGATTGGCATGCGCGGCAGCAGCACTGGGGCTACGTGCACGCGGTGGACGCGCGCATCGACGACGTGCAGGAGCTGTTCGAGACGCACAGTCCGTTCCGCGCGCGCGCGCTGCTGGATCGGTATGGCGTGGACCTGATCTACGTCGGGCCGCTGGAGCGCGCGCATCACGACGGTCCGGCTCTGAGCAAATTCGACGCCATGGGCGACCTGGGCGTGACGCCGATCTATGCCGACGACGGCGTCACGATCTATCGCGTGAGGCCGGTGCCCGAGCGCCCCGTGACCGGACCGCGGGGATAGGTGCTCCGCAGCGGCTAGAATTCGACCCGACGCCAAGGAGACCTCATGGCCGCATCGTTTCTAACCCGCGCCGTGCTGCAGCAGATCACGCAGCGGGTGCTGGCCAACGTCATCGAGCAGCTGCCCCAGCGCATGGCGTCCGGGACCGAGCCGGGGACCGCCGGTGACCGGGAGGCCGCGGAGCTGCCGCGGCTCAACGCGATGGCCCTCTCGCAGCTGCAAACGCGTCTGGCGGAGTACGAGGCGCACTTCGAGGCCATGAGCACGCGCATGGCCCGCATCGAGCGCGAGGTGGGATGGCGAACGACCGTGCGCATCGCGGGCGTCGGCGTGCTCGGCTTGGGATTGGGCTTCTTGATCGCCGTTGCGGTCGGTGCCCTGGGGTGGATCGGCTAGGCCGGCTGCGCCGCCCGTGATCAGCCCTCGAGCGGCTCCCGCAGCCACGCCGGAACGTCGCGCGCCGCGTGCAGGACCCTCCAAACGTCGATGTCCGCCTCTCGCTCAACGTAGAAGACGAGAAAGGGAAGTCCACCCACGACCCACGAACGCAGGCCGGGGATATCCAACTCACGTGCATCGCGGGGCGAACCGGTTGCCGGAAACTCCCCCATGCGGCGGAAGGCTTCCTCCAGCGCGTCGATGAAGGCCAGCGCGACTTCCGACCGCGCCTCGGCCAGGAAATGCTCGACAGCCTCGTCCACATCGCGTCGCGCCCGCTCACGAAGGACAACGGGCTTGTTGGTCACCCCTCGCCGGCGTCGCGCACCCGATCGCGCAGCCGGCCGAAGTAGTCCGAATCGGCGGTGACCGCCGGCGGCGACGCCGCGCCTTCGAGTAGCAGGTCGTGCAGGCGCTGGAGATCGTGGTCTTTGCGGATCAATTCGCGGACGTATTCGCTCGACGAGCTGTAGCCGCGCGACCTGACCTGCCGGTCCACGAAGGACTTGAGGGCCTGGGGAAGCGAGATATTCATCGTGCTCACAAGGCAACACTATGGCCATTGGCAAAAATTGGCAAGATTCAGCCGACGGCAGCCGGCGAGCCTCCGGCCTTGAAGCCACGTCCGGGGCGGGTGGACCCCTAGCCGGCCGGCGGAGGCAGCGAGACGCTGCCCGCCTCGGCCGCGTCCTCCGTCGCCGGCGCGATGAGTTCGACCGTCACCACCAGCAGCAACGGATCGTCGGGATCGGTCGCGTCGACGCGATAGGCAATCCGCACGACCGCGCCCGGCTCGACGCCGTCCGGCACCAGATCCGCCGCGTCGTCCGGAATCCAGAACTCCACGCCGCCAACCCGGAGGACATTCTCCGCAACGCTCTGGACGATGCCGCGGAGCGTTGCCAGGCGTTCCACCTCGACCTCTGATCCGTCGTCGTCGTCCGGGGTCGGCTCGGGTGAGACGGTTGGTTCGGGCGTGGGGGTGGGTTCCGGCGTTGGCGTCTCGCTGGGGGCCGGAGTCTCCGTCGGCTCTGGTGTGGCCTCGGGTGTCGGAGACACGGTTGGTTCTGGCGTCGCCGTGGCTTCCGGTGTGGGCGTCTCCGTCGGAGCCGGGGTCTCGGTCGGTTCCGGCGAAGGCGTGGCCTCCGGGGTCGGTGACTCGGTCGGTGCCGGGGTTTCCGTTGGCTCCGGTGACGGCGTAGCTTCCAGCGTCGGGGTAGTCTCCGGCGTCGGCGTCTCGGTCGGCTCCGGCGTAGGCGTGGTCTCCGGCGTCGGTGACGCGGTGGGCGCCGGGGTCTCCGTGGGCTCCGGCGTGGCGGTCGCCTCCGGCGTCGCCGTCTCCGTGGGTTCAGGCGTGGCGGTCGCCTCCGGCGTCGGCGCGGCTTCCGGCGTCGGCGCGTGACCCAAGTTCACCAATCGCAACTGGCCGTCGCTGTCGAGGACGGCCACGACCTGGACCCAGTCGCCAATCGCGATGGCCAGGTCAACCTGGGCGGCCGGCTCGTCGGCGCCGGGGAGGCGCACCGCGATCCCCGAAACCAAGAGCCGGGCGTCGTCTTGCGCGTCAAGTCGCCCAACCAGCACCGCCTGCTGCTCGGCCACGGCGACCTGATCCGACGACGGCGGCGACGATTCGGTCGGCGCGGGCGACGGCGTCTCCGCGTCTGGAGTAGCCGTAGGCGCCGGCGGCGTTGCGGTTGCCTCAGGCGGCGTGGTAGGCGCCGGCGACGGCGAGGGCGCGGCCGTTGGGGGCGGCGGAGCCGGAGCGGCCGTCGTCGCCGGTGCCGGGGACGGCGTCGGCAGCTCGGCGGACTCAGCCACCACCCCCGGAGTCGCGGTGGGCAGCAGCGCCAGGTTGGGTCCCCGGCGTGCGTCCAGGAGTCCCTCGTCAGCCGACTGGCTGGCCACGGCAATCGGCTCGCGGACATCGGGCGCCAAGGCCTCGGTCAGGCCCTGGAGCCGCGATTGATGGTCGCGCAGCCGGCTCCTGAAGTCAGCCACGACCGCCGCAGCGTCCTCCCGGTCGGCGGGACCGGCAGCCGCGCTGGCGATGCTCAACGCGCTCACGCCCTTGCGCAGCGAGTCCCGATAGGCATCAATGGCGTGCTGGACGGCGGTTCGGTCACCGGCGGGCGCCGTCTGCTCGATTTCGCGCAGCCGCGCCTCGGCGTGCTCGAGGTAGAGAGTTGCGCGCTCATCCTCGGACACGAAAGCGACGCGCAGCTCCTCGAGGGATAGGCGATATCCATAGAGCGCGCTGCCCGGACCGCTGTTGACGGCGGCAAGCGTGACCCCGCCATAGGCCACGAGAGCCACCGCCACCGCGGCCACCACGCCGGCCAGGCGCACCGGCGCGAGGGGCGGTAGGCGCGGGATCAGGCGATCCCACAGTGAGGCGATGGGCCGAGGCGGTGCGGCGGCGCGCCGCTGCAGCTCTTGATCGATCAGAGCGAGTCCACGGGCCATCTCGGCCGGCGTCATCGGCGGCGGCGTCATGGCCTGCAGGTCCAGCGCGACCACCAGAAGCTCGCGCAGGTCCGCGGCCATTTCGGGGTAGTCGCGGAGCACCTGGTCGAGGGAAGCCTCGCCACGCTGCACGCGGTCCAGGCTCTCTTCGAAAGCAGCCTGGAGTTCCTGGCTCATGCCGAGTCCCCTTGCAAAACGTTGCGCAGCGTGGCTATCGCCCGAAATTGCAACGCGCGCACGGCGGGCTCGTTACGGCCCATCAGCCGGCCGATTTCGGCGTGGCTCAGACCTAGGGCAAATCGATAGGTGATGACCTCGCGTTGATCGTCGGTGAGGTGGCGCATGGCTTTGCGCAGCTCTTCCCGCCGCGAGATGGCGTCGAACTGCGAGTCCAACGTGTCGGACGGGTTGGCCAGCAGGCCCTCTTCGAGGGGCACCGTGTCGCGCGCGGCGCGCCAGTGGTCGACCACCACGTTTTTCGCAATGCGATAGAGCCAAGCCGTGAACTCGCCGGTCGAGCGGTGTTCGTAGCGCGCGATCGCGTCCATGGCTCGGATGAACGTCTGGTTGGTGAGGTCCTCGGCCAACACGCGGTCATGGGTCTGATAGGCGATGAATCGCTGGATCTTGGGCGCGAAGAGGCGGTACAGCTCACCAAACGCCTCACGGTCGAGACGCATGGAGGCCTCAATGAGCGCTTCGAGGTGCTCTTCCGGCGATGCGGTATCCACGTCCAGGGCGGCGGTCCTGCCAGCGTCGTAACGCGTGGCTCGATGGAGCGTTATGCGGGGCGGCGAGGCCGCCTATTCCATCATAGGGCCGGACTCGGCCGCACTTCAGGCACGGTCGGCGAACCAGGCGCGCGTCCGCGCCAGCCCCGCGGCCAGATCGACGCGCGGCGTCCAGCCAAGCGCCTGACGGGCCAGCGCCGCGTCGCCGATGTAGCGGGCGACCTCGGCCTCGGGATGCGGGTGCGGCACGTGGCGGACCCGCCTGGGATCGCCGGCGATCAGGGCCGCAAGCTCCGCGATCGACGTTTCGGCGCCGGAGGCAAGATTCAGCGTGCGGCCGACCGCGGACTCCGTCGCCGCGTCGACGATGCCACGCGCGCAGTCGTTCACGTAGACGAAGTCGCGCGTCTGCGCCCCGTCGCCGTGCACCTCGAGCGACGCTCCGGCCAGGTTGCGGCTCAGGAAGCGCGCGACCACGCCGCCCTCCGCGTCGTCGCGCTGCCAGGGTCCGTAGACGTTGAACGGGCGCACGGTGGTCAGCCGCAGGTCATAGGTCCGCGCGTAGCTCTGCGCGATGACTTCGGCGGCCAGCTTGGAGGCGGCGTAGGGAGAGGCGGGGATCGCCGCGGCGTCTTCCACGAGCGGTTCGTTGGCCGCGGCGTAAACGTGACAGGTGCTCACCAGGACGAGGCGCAGGTCCCGGCGGCGGGCGGCCTCGGCCACGACCAACGTGCCCAGCACGTTGGTCCGCATGGCGCCGGTCGGATCGCGCACGCTCGCGCCGACCGCGACGTCGGCGGCCAGGTGATAGATCACGTCCACGTCTGCTGCCGCGGTGTTCACGGCGTCGGCGTCGGTGACGTCCGCCTGGACCAGCCCGCAATAGGCCGGATCGCCTCCAAAGTCATCCAAGCTCGCGTCGCGGCTGCGCGACAGGTTGTCGAGCACACGCACCGGCTCCCCGCGCCGTAGCAACTCGGCCACCACGTGCCGCCCGATGAAGCCGGCGCCGCCGGTGACGAGCGCGCTCAGGCGTCGACCTCCCGCAGCCAGTCCGCCATGCGCGCGATGCCCGTGGCCAGCGGCGTCTCGGCGCGCCAGCCCAGCTCGCGCTCGATGCGGCCGGTGTCGGCGCACAGCGCCGGCAGGTCGCTGCGCCGCCCCGGCATCACCTGCACGGCGCTCGTCGAGCCGGTCGCGCTCACGATCAACTCGGCGAGGTCGCGAATCGAGGTTTCCTGTCCGGTGCCGATGTTGAACACCGAGCCCGCCAGGCGCGGACCGGCGGCAAGCACGCGCGCATATGCGTCGACCGCGTCGTCGATGTACATGAAGTCGCGCGTCTGGGTTCCGCCGCCCTCCACCCGCAGCGGCTCACCGCGCAACGCGCGCACGATGAAGGCGGGGATGACGGCCGGATAGCCGACGAGGTTCTGATGCGGGCCAAAGGTGTTGAAGTTGCGAATCACCACCACCGGATGCCCCCACCAGCGGTGGATCGCCAGGCAGTGCATCTCGCCGGCCACCTTGCTCGCGGCGTAAACCGACCGCGGCTGGAGCGGATGCCACTCGTCCATCGGCACCCGCACCGGCGCGCCGTAGACCTCGGGCGATGAGGCGTAAACCAGCAGCGGCGGCCGCCGCATGCCGGCAATGGCGTGGGCGAAGCGAAAGGTCCCCTGCTCGTTGGCGGCGAAGTAGCCGGCCGGGTCGTCCATGGACTCCGGCACCGAGATTCGGGCCGCGTAGTGCACCACGGCGTCGGGCGCCAGGTCCTCCAGGCGCTCGGTGGATAGGTCCGCGAAGTCGCCCGCCACGACCGTCAGCCGATCGCAACCCGCCGCCTCGACCGTGAGCGGGTCCGGGCCGGGATATTGGCGCGAGAAATCGTCGACGCCGATCACATCGGCGTGCGGATCGTCGGCCAGCAGGCGGCGCGTGAGGGTGATGCCGTACATGCCGGCCGCGCCCGTGATGAGCACCCTCATGCGAGCGTCAGGCCCAGCGACGCACGGCAGGCAGTGGCGAGTGCGTTCACGGAAGCCAGAGTATATGGCGCGCCGGAGCCGTAAATTGCGCCGACCGCAGGCCAGTCTTGTTCCGTCATTCCGGCAGAGCATGTCCCAGCGCAGGCGGGGAGCCGGAATCCAGCCCTATCCCACCTGCGGCCGAATCAAGGGCGCTGGCGGGCTATCCCGGACGACGGGTCGCCATGCCGACACCCGATTGCAAGACGACCCACCAACAGTCAACAGTTTTGGGTTGCAAGAAAAGAAACGCGGCGCACCGTGCACGGCGCGCCGCACCTAGCCAGCTAACCGACTAGGGTGGTCAAATACATCTTCTGAACACACCCTGTTCCTGTCAATGCTAGTTGCCGAGTTGTCGGAGATCCGGCCGTTCCTCGTTAGGCGTCCGACTCTGTGCCCGCAATGACGATCAAGCGATCTTGTGCGGACCAGCGTGCCGGATGATCCGAGCGGCCGATCTCTTGCCGTGCCAAGCCAGGCTTCGCCCGCGTGACACACTAGGCGCCGGCATCCGGCACGAGACTCGCACCTGAGCCCATGGCCTCGCTGAAGCTCGCACTGGTGACCGACCAGCAGGCCGATCATGTGCATCGCGCCCTCCAAGACCTGGCCCGCGGACTCACCGACGCCTTTGCCAGTCCAATTCCCGGTGATGCGGAAGACCAGCTCAAGTCCCACCTGCGACCATTCGTCGAGGCTGCGGCCACGGCTCTCGGGAGTCGCGACGTCGTTGTGAAGACTGAGTCCCGCGTCGCCGCCGTTCGCGGCCGGCCCGACTTCGGCGTTGGTCGGGTCAGCGGTCTCACCGGACACATCGAGTTGAAAGCCCCCGGCCGCGGGGCCAATCCAAACCGATATACCGGTCGAGACGGCCGGCAGTGGGACAAATTCAAGAGCCTCCCCAACCTCATCTATACCGACGGCCACGAGTGGACGTTGTTCCACAGCGGCAAGCGCATCGACGGCGCACGGCTCAGCGGGGACCTGACGACCGATGGTCCGAGCACAGTCGCACTGTCTGACGCCCGGCAGCTCGGCGACCTGCTGCAGACCTTCTTCAGCTGGCAGCCAATCGCCCCCGCCACGCCTAAGCGTTTGGCCGAAACCCTGGCCCCGCTAGCCCGCCTGCTGCGGCGCGACGTGCTGGAGGCGCTAAGGGACTCGAACTCAGCCATCTCTCAGTTGCGGAGGGACTGGCGATCGGTCCTTTTCGCCAACGCCGACTCGAACCAGTTCGCCGACGCATATGCCCAAACGCTGACCTATGCCCTGCTGCTTGCCCGGCTCGGCGGCCTCGACACCGCGGGCGCCAATATCGCGCAGGACACGCTCCGCGAGCGCGGCCATACCCTGCTGGCAGACGTGCTGCGTACATTGGCCCATCCTCAGGCACAAGACGAGACCGAGACCTCCGTCAAGCTGCTGGAGCGCGTCATCGGCGCGGTCGACGTCGACCGGCTGCGCCGCGGCGGAGCCGATCCCTGGCTCTACTTCTACGAAGACTTCCTGGCCGAGTACGACCCCAAGCTGCGAAATGACCGCGGCGTCTACTACACCCCGGTCCAGGTCGTCCGGGCGCAGGTTCGCTTGGTGGGCGAACTGCTGAGGCGGCGCTTCGGCAAGGAGTTGACGTACGCCGACGACGGCGTGGTCACGCTGGACCCTGCCGCCGGAACCGGCAGTTATCCCCTGGCAGTGATTGAGCATGCCCTGACCGCCGTCGCTGACCGAATGGGCAATGGCGCGGTCCCCGGCCATGCCTCGGCGATGGCCCGCAACGTCCACGCCTTCGAGCTGTTGGTCGGGCCATACTCTGTGGCCCATCTGCACGTGTCGGAGCGCATCGAGGCCCATGGCGGCGCGCTGCCCAACGACGGCGCCCATGTGTATCTCACCGATACCCTCGAATCGCCCCACGCCGCGACGCCCGGCCTGATGCCGCTTTCGCTGCGCACGTTGGGTGACGAGCACGAGCGTGCCAGGCGGATCAAGGCCGAGACTCCCATTCTGGTCTGCCTGGGCAATCCACCCTACGACCGGCAGCAGATTGACCTCGGCGACGAGGAAACGCAGCAAAAGGGTGGCTGGGTGCGCTTTCGTCTAGCCGACGCCGAGGAAGCGGCGCGCCCGCTGCTGGACGACTTTCTTGATCCGGCTCGGCACGCCGGCGCGAGCGTGCACCTCAAGAACCTCTACAACGACTATGTCTACTTCTGGCGCTGGGCGCTGTGGAAAGTCTTCGATAGCACGCAAGGCCCCGGCATCGTCTCATTCATCACCGCCGCCTCCTACTTGCGTGGGCCGGGGTTCGTGGGGATGCGCGAAGTCATGCGGCGCACCTTCGACGAGCTCTGGATCCTCGACCTGGAAGGCGATTCGCTGGGCGCGCGCAAGACCGAAAACGTCTTCGCCATCCGCACCCCGGTGGCCATCGCCGTCGGGATACGACGCGGCATTCCAAAGCCCGACCAGCCGGCAGTGGTCCGATACGCACGCCTGAGCGGCTCCGCTGACCAGAAGCTAGCGCGGCTGGATCGGGTGCACGGTTTTGATGATCTCGAATGGCAGCCGTGCTTTGACGGTTGGCAACAGCCGCTGCTGCCCCAAGGCAGCGGGAACTACTTCGCTTGGCCGACGCTTTCCAACCTGTTTCCGTGGCAGCAGTCGGGCGTGCAGGCCAAGCGGACATGGCCCATCGCGCCGGATTCAGAGACCTTACAGCGACGCTGGAATGCGATTCTGGTCTCGTCGGATCAGCCTCACGCCTTTCGGGAGACTCGAGACCGGCGCATCGACAAGACCTACGCCGACTTTCGTACGCGCAAGAGTCTCAAGGCGCTTGCAGACCTCGACTCCGATTCCCCATGTCCACCGGTGGAACCGTATGCCTACCGCTCGTTCGACCGGCAGTGGCTGATCGCGGACAGCCGCACGGCCGACTTCATCCGGCCAGTGCTCTGGTACGCGCAAAGCGACCGGCAGGTCTATCTCACCAGTCTGCTCACCGGAGTGCTCGGGCCAGGCCCGGCGGCGACCGTGTCCGCGCATGTCCCAGACTTGCATCACTTTCGTGGCTCGTACGGCGGCAAAGACGTAATTCCCTTCTGGCGCGATGCCGACGTCACCGAGCCGAATGTCACGGCGGGGCTGCTGGAAACGCTAGACCAGGCGCTGGGACGCACAGTCCCTGCCGCTGAGATATTCGCCTACGCCTACGCGCTGCTGGCCTCGCCTGCCTACGTGGACCGCTTCAGCGAAGAGCTCACCGTCCCCGGCCCGCGATTGCCTCTCACCAAGGATCCCGAGCTATTCCAGCGCGCCGCCACGCTGGGTGCCGAGCTCATCTGGCGGCACACCTATTGTCAACGATTCACTGGCCCTGGCCGAGGCTATGGAACAGTCCCTCAAGGAACCGCCCGCTGCGAGAATCCAGTCGGCGAGAGCCTGGATGACTACCCCAGAGGCTTCGAATACCACGCTACTACGCAAACCCTGATGGTCGGCCCCGGCCGCTTCGAGCCGGTCCACCCGCGGGTCTGGGAGTTCTCCGTCTCCGGCTTTAGGGTCGTTCGCTCCTGGCTCCGCTACCGCATGCGCCAAGGCGCCGGACACCAGTCCTCACCTCTCGACGCAATCCGCCCCACCCTCTGGACCGCCCAATTCACCGACGAGCTACTCGAGCTTCTCTGGACTCTCGAAGCTACCCTGGACCACTACCCAGCCCTCGCGGACCTCCTCGACGCCATCACCGCCGGCCCCACCTTCACCGCCGACGAGCTTCCTCAACCATCCAACCAGCAACGCCAAGCGCCCAAGATCGACCGCGAATCATCACGCGGCAGCGAGTACGCCCAGTCGGGCATGGAGTAGGGCAGTGGCCGCGAACTCATGTCGCGACAAGAGTGCTCCCGGAACTGTCTAGTGCCGGGATGAGCCAATGCCAGTAGACTTAGGTGCCTGCACGAGAGCGACCCTCTCGCACGGGTAAGTTAGTGGAGGGCCGGGGTATCGAACCCCGCAAGCCTCGGTACCAACCCGCGCTCGGGACCACTCCGCCCCCCATGAAGCGATTTAGACCGGAGGTCGTTGCCGCGACCTCCGGTCTTGCTTAGTGCCCTGCCTCCTTTTCCAGGAGCCGCTCAATGCGGTCCATAAGTGCATCCTGCTCATGATCGGGCGAGCCGACTTGGCCGATGAGCTTGCGAACGTATTCCAACCGAACCTGCTCAACTGAACTCGGCGGCGACGGTGCCTCCGAGGTTGGCGGACTCTCACTCGCCTCATCAGCGTCCTCGTGGTTGTCTTGCCCTCCGATGTCTGGCGGATCTTCGTCGTCCTGAATCAACGGCCTGATGAGGTGCGAGCGACCGCCTCGGGCCTCGAAGAAGTGAGCCTGTTCGGCCGAATCCATCAGGATTCGAAGAACCTTCTGCGTCTGTGCATCGGGAATGCCGTGCTCATTCCGTAGATGGTTCTGCATCCCAGAGTCGGGCGGTAGCTGCATGCCCTTGAATTGCTCGTAAACCTTGCGAAATATAGGAATGTTCAGGAATGCCTCAACGCGGGCAGCTTTCGCGTCTTGTGGGTACGTGGGAGCTACGACACGTTCGCCGAGCGGCGTTGTGGAGAGGTCATTGCCACGCCCCTCAATGACCCCAAAGAGACGCGCGGCCGCAAGACGCATATTGAACGTCCCGCTCTTACTCGACTTGTAGAGGAGGAACGACGCGAGGTGATCTCGGTTTGTCCGACCACCCCCCTCATTGCGAATGGCTTCTGCGACCCTGATTGACGAGTCGAGGTCGAAAGCCGGGAATTGGCCTCGCGGCGCCGCTGCCTGCCGCGCTCCGGCCCCCGTCTCTTTCTTGTCTACTGCCCTGTCGGCCATTTTACTGCCTCCGTACGGTATGGTGCCTGCGGCACCGGGAGTATATACGGTCGGGAAACGTAGTTGCAATTACCGGAGAATATTACCATACAAACTGCCGGCCGCGAGTAGAGCATAGCATCTTCCGTAGGTGGGTTGTGGCGCAAGCGATGCTGGCCGGTTCGAGGATTTCCGTACTTCGGTTGAATGGAGCGAGCCTCAACTAGGGCATTCCCGCTAGTGAATCGAACGGCCGGTCGTACGGCCAGGTCCTATTTGACTGGAGGTCACGGAACCACCTCTCATTCCGCCACAGCACCTCGTGCCAGTCGGGTCGGCGGGGCTCAACGCCGTGCTCCTGGATCAAGTGCCAGACGACCTGTTCCAGCGTGATCCGCCGCGTCGGGAGATGCAGCCGCGGGAACGGCTTTCCGAGTGCGTAGCCCGCCGGTGCGGCGTGCACATGCAAGTGACAGCGTGGATAGCCCGACTGTGAGTTTCGCTCATAGTGGTATTCGAAGACCGGGCGCGGGTCGTCTAGGTCGGCGCCAGCTTGGTAGGTGAACGTGGCGGCCGTCGTTTCAAGTCGCGTGGGGTTTCGGGTCACTTGGAGCGCCATCTGCACGTTCAGATACATCCCGTTGCTGAGTGGCACTGGCCGGCCGAGATAGGGGGGCCGCGCCACTCGGTAGCCAACGACCAGCACCCCGGAGCCACCCGGCCACGCATGGCCGAGTTCAGCCGCTGCGACAAGCCTGTAGACCTCGCGGATGCGAAGCAGGAAGTCTCCGGCGGCCCGCTGGGTGCTAGGTCTCGCTCGGTTCGGCAAGGAGATATGCGAGATAGGTCAGCGAGCGAAACACCGGATCGCCGTGGTATTGCTCCGGTGGATCCCGGTAGATCGCGAGAAACTCGTCGCCGGTCAGCTTCAAGAGGCGCTGGGCTTCTTTGTCCAACTCCTCCCGAATCTCCTCACGCGTCACTTGCACGTGCTCGTACTCATCCGGCAGCCAATCGGGCCGCCCATTGACGGATGTGGTCATGGCTCGGCGAACCCTCTCGAAAACACGCGCGCTGCGTGCACATTAGCAGGCTCGCATCTGCCCGGCGCAGGCGCCAAGCGCCGTGCGTTCGGTTCGTTCCTAGGCGAGTTGGGGGTGGATTCCCGCCTCCGCGGGAATGACCGAGGGGGCGCGGAAATGGCACACGATGTGTCACGGACGCGGCCATCGTGACCCGCAATCGGCCCTGCGGCTTGGCGGGGATTCCCAGGGCGGCGACACTGGGGAGCCGAGACTTGCCGGGAGAAGGCACATGGCGGTGATTGCCGACGCCGAGATTGCGCAGCGGCTCCTCGACCATCCGGGATGGGCGTATCGGGACGGCGCGCTGGTGAAGAAGTTCGAGTTGCCCGGGTTCATGGACGTGGTGCGGCTGGTCACCGACGTGGCCGGTCCGGCCGAGGCCGCCGACCATCATCCGGACATGTTCATCAACTATCGCCGGATTACCTTCACGCTGGTCACGCACGATGCGGGCGGGGTGACGGAGAAGGACTTTGCACTGCTGGAGGAGATCGAGCAGGCCGCAGCGGGATAGGCCGGAGCCGGTCGTCTCGATGCCGTGGCTCGTCGCCGCGTGTCTCGCCATCACGCTGGCGCTGACGCCGCTGGCCGCGTGCGGGATGTCCGTGGGCGATGAGCAATCCACCTGGGGCGGCCAGGGACCCGCGCCGCTCGTGGCGACGCCGACGGCGGAATCGTCCGGCGATGGGAAGGCCCCTTAGGCAACGCCTGCGCGGCACGGGCGGTTCGCGAACCGCCCCTACTCCAGGAGTACGGCGCGCCTTCTGGTTCGACCAGGCTGGACTCGCTCGATTTACAAACGAAGCGCAACACCTGCTAAGGGTCCGGTCTGGCGGCAGGTATACGGAGCGTCCCATTTCGTTCGGAGTCGAAGTTAAACGCCGAACGTGTATAAAAACCCCCGACTCCAAGGTGTAGCGACCGGGTGCGGCGCCTACGGCGCGTGCCCACATTGGTCGTTTTTCCGGCTCTGATACGGAGTCCAAGCAGCCTGAGGCGCCGTGCCTCTTCCCCGCCCCTTGGATTCCTCGCCTGCGGCTCGGAATGACAGGAAGGGGGAGGGACCGAGACTAGGATTCCTAGCGCGCGCCTCCGGCCACGCGGCCGCGGGCCATGACGAAGTACTGGTCGGTGGTGGCGACCTCGACCCGGTCGCAGACCAGGCCGAACAGAAACCGCAGGTCGATCGGCGACCAATAGATCTTCCAGATGTCGTAGGCGCTGCCGTCCTTGAGGTTGCGGCGCTGCTGCTGGACCCTCGGCCCCACCACTCGCTGGCCTTGATGGCCGCTGGTGCGGCTTTGGGCCGAATCGAGCAGCCAGAGCTCACCGCCCGGCCGCACCACGCGCCGCGCCTCGCGCATGAACTCGACGGCCCGGCTCACCGGCACGTGGCTGAGCCAGAAGCCGAAGAAGCAGGCATCGACGGCGCCCTCGGCGACCGGTAGGCGATAGGCGTCGGCCCGGCAGCGCTCGACGGCGTCCGAGGGACCGGCGAGGCGTCGCGCGCAGGCGATCATCTCGGGGGCGTAGTCGGTGGCGATCACGCGATTGCGGGGCGCCAGGCGCCGGGTCCACCAGCCGGTGCCCGCGGCCACTTCCAGGACCGAGGAGTTCTGGAGCGGCTCGATGAATCGCTCCATCTCGCCGACCTCGCGATGCCACGCGGCGTCGGCCTCGGGGCTGTGCTGGTAGCTGCCGCGACGCCGATACCAGTCCTCGAACTCATCGGCGCGGGCGCGGTAGTAGTCGCGCGTCTCGGCCTCGACCTGCGCGACATCGCGGGAGGGCATCTCGGACTAGCGCCCAGTCGCCAGCTCAGCCGCCACGTCGCAGATTACGTCGGCTGCGTAGCGCACGTCGGCCTCGCTGACCTGGTGATGCGTGACGGCGCGAACGCTCGGGGTGCCCTCGAAACCTATCAGGCGAACGCCGCGAGCCTCGGCGCGTTGGGCGAACTCGACCGCCGTCGCCATGACCGGGTCCACGTCGAAGAAGACGATGTTGGTTTCGAGGTCGTCCAGCTCGACCGTGAGGCCGGGCGCATTGCTCACGATCTCGGCCAAGAGTCGCGCGTTGGCGTGGTCCTGCGGGAGCTTGGGCGGGGTCTCCTCGAGGGCGACGAGGCCCGCCGCCGCGATCACGCCCGCCTGCCGCATGCCGCCGCCCAGCATCTTGCGGACGCGCCGAGCCTCATGGATGAAGGCCTCGGAGCCGACCAGGACGGATCCGACAGGCGCGCCGAGCCCCTTGGAAAGGCAGAACTGCACGCTGTCGGCCTCCCTGGTGAGGTCGCTGACCGGCGTGCCGAGCGCCGCCGCGGCATTGAAGATGCGCGCGCCGTCCACGTGGACCAGCAGGCCGTGCGCGCGAGCGGCGCGGCCGATCTCGGCCATGTTCTCGGGGGTGATGTAGACGCCCCCCGCGCCGTTGTGGGTGTTCTCGACGCAGACCAGGCGCGTCGTGGCCAGGTGCACGTCCCGCGGCTTGACGGCCGACTCGATGAGCTCGGCGGTGAGCACGCCGCGCGGGGCGTGCACGGTGGTCATGGTGACACCCGCCAACGAGGCCCAGCCGCCGACTTCCCACATCACCAGGTGGGCGCGTTCTTCGGCGATCACGTCGTCGCGTGGGCGGCAGTGGGTAATCAGGGCGCAGGCGTTGCCCTGGGTGCCGCTGGTGACGAAGAGCGCGGCCGGCTTGTCGAACAGCTCGGCGACGTATGCCTCGAGCCGGTTGACCGTGGGGTCCTCGCCGGACACGTCGTCGCCCACCACGGCTTCGGCCATGGCCCGGCGCATGGAATCGGTGGGCAGCGTCATGGTGTCGCTGCGCAGCTCGACGGGTTTCCGGGTCATCGGTCCTCGCCTATGCGGCGCCGGGGCTCGGCGACGCTGATCGTAGCTCGCGGGGAGCTAGACCGATTCCAGGTAGCGCGCCAGCTCATCGCGGGCGAACGTGGGCAGGGGATCAGCGGCATCGTCTGACGTGAATGTCGTTCCGGCGTCGCGGTCCACGATCCACCCGATCCGCGCCGCTTCGATGCCCGCGTTCTGGAGCCTGGCGAGTGCGTGACCGGCGGCGGCGGAATCGACCGCGGCCAGGAGGGCGCCGGACGCGATAAGTCCGAGCGGGTCAACGCCCAGAGCGTCGCAGACGGCCCGGCACTCGGGGTAGATGGGAATGGCGTCAGGGTCGATTGACAGCCCCACCTGCGCGGCCTCCGCCAGCTCGTGCAACGCCATGACCACGCCGCCCTCCGTCGGGTCGTGCATGGCGTGCACGGCCGCACGCTCTTGGAGCAGCACTTCGGCCGCCCGGCGCACCGAGATACCCGGTTCGTCGCGCAAGCGGGCGGCAGCGGCGATCACATCCGGCGCCATACCACGCGCCCGGAGCGCCGGCGCGTGATCCTCGGCGAGGATGGCGGTGCCCTCGATGGCGATTCCGCCGGTGAGGATCACCACGTCGCCGACGCGCGCGCCCGAGGTCCGCACGACGCCGTCGCGTGGCACGGTGCCAAGCAGGCATCCAATGGCCAGGGGCCGGTCCAAGCCCACCGTGATCTCCGTGTGCCCGCCGACCAGCGCCACGTCGTGCGCCCTGGCCGCCTGGGCCAGGTCGTCCAGAAGCCGGCGGGCGCCGTCCGCGTCAATGCCTTCCGGCAGCAGCAGCGTGGTCACCAGCCAGCGCGGACGCGCGCCCGTGGTGACGAGGTCGTTTTCGTTGACGGCGAGCAAATCGCGGGCGAGCTGGGCGCTGCCGAAGGTGATCGGGTCGGAGGCGGCGACCAGGAGCTCGTCGCCGCCCAGGTCGAGCACGGCGGCGTCTTCTCCAATGGCCGCGCCGAGGACCACGTCGGGCGGCGGGGCCGGTACCCCGCGCAGGAATTGCCGGAGCAGGTCGGGAGGGAGCTTGCCGGCGAGGAGGTTCACGGGTGACGGATCACTTCGCGGAACCCGTTCGGTCGAAAGATGCCTGCGAGAACTCCGCGCACCCCGTGGTTGGCTGGAGGGTGGATTCCCGCCTCCGCGGGAATGACGGACCTTTACGCAAAGCTCTCGATTCGCGGGAGTGTCGGGCCCGCTGACATCCACTTCCGATTCCCGGCCGACCGGCGTGGGCGCTAGGATTCGACAGGGGGAGCCCATGCGCGATGCCCAACGAACCGGCGCGGGGGGCGCCATGGCGGAGGAGCCCGCGGCGCCGGCGCACGACACCCGCAAGAGCGCACGCCTTCGCGAGGCGCTGGTTCAGAAGCTGTCGCATGAGGCCACGTTACGCGATCCCCGCATCATCGCCGCGCTCCGAGCGGTGCCGCGGCACGTGTTCGTGCCGGAAGCCAGCCTGGAACATTCCTACCAGGACACGGTGGTGCCGGTGAAGTATGCGGACGACGAGTTGCTGAGCACCCTCTCCCAGCCTTCCGCGATCGTGGTGATGCTGGAGCAGTTGCAGGTCGGCGAGGGCATGCGCGTGCTGGAGATCGGCACCGGCACCGGCTACAACGCCGCGCTGCTGGCGGAGTTGGTCGGACCGAACGGCCAGGTGACCACCGTGGACATCGACGAGGACCTCACCCGGCGGGCCCACGAGGCGCTGCGAAGCGTCGGCTACGGGGCCGTGAACGTCCACACCGGCGACGGTTTCGACGGCGCCGCGGAAAGGGCCCCGTACGACCGGATCGAGCTGAGCGCGGCGACGCCGGTCATATCGCCCTCGTGGACCGAACAGCTGGTCGACGGCGGGTTGCTGGTGGGTCCCGTCGACGTCAAGGGGCTGTCATTCCTCACGCCGGCGTTCCGCAAGCACGGGACGCGCCTGGTTGCCGAATCGATGCGCGCGTGCAGCTTCCTGTCGCTGCGCGGGTCCGCCGCGGCCGCGAGCGCCGTTTTTCGATTGCCGGTGCGGCCCAAGCTGCGGTTCGTGTGGGAATCGCCGGACGAGTTTCCCGCCGGTGTGCTGACGCGGGTGTTTCGTCAGAAGCGCCAGGTGCGGGACGAGGTGCCCATTGCCTGGGGAGCGGCGGCCTACGTGCTGCTGACGAACGGCGATGCGTTTGTGACCGAAGCCGGCGACGGCCGGGTGCGCGGCATTGCGCTGCTGGACCGCCAATCCGAGTCGCTGGCGATCATCATGACCTCCAGCGACGGGTGGGGCACGGCGGGCGTGGTGGTTTACGGCGGCGACGGCGCCTACACGCGCCTGGCCGCGTCGATCGATGAATGGGCCAAACGCGGCCGGCCGCCCGTCGAGGCCCTGCAGCTGACCGCGGTGCCCTCCCCGGGGCCCGAGCGACTGGGACCCGGCGAATACCTGGTCCGCAAGCCCTACTACGACCTGATTGCTAGCTACGACACGCCGCGCTAGGGCGCCCGAAACCTCGACGTGGCGGATGGCGGCCGTCGGCGCCGTCCCTCCGCTGCGGGACTGCGCGTCGAACTTCGCCGACTTGCCGCACCTGGCCGTGCTCGACGGTGGCCCGGGCGCCAACGGACGTTGGACCTATCTGGCGGCCGATCCGGCGCGATGCATCTGGTGGGATGCGGACGCCGGCGACGGCTTCGCCGGGCTCACAGCCCTGCGTGGACCCGACGACCGTCACCCGGACTGGCCGGCGCCGTTCAGCGGCGGGGCCATCGGCTACCTGGCCTACGACGCGGTATTCGCCCTGGAGACGCTGCGCGTGCTGCCCGCGCCGGCGCCCGCGGGCTATCTCTGGGCCGGAATCTACGACCGGGTGATCGCGCGGGACGAAGCCACCGGCGAGGGATGGGTGACGGCCACGAACCACGGCGGGCGAGATCCGCGGCAGCTCGTGGACGAGGCCCGCGCGCGGCTCGCGACGCCGCCCGCCAGACCGCGGGAGGTGCGCGCGTCCGGGGTCACCACGAATTTGGACCGCGCGGCCTACGGCCACCGCGTGCGACGAGTCCTGGACTACATCGCGGCGGGCGATTGCTACCAGGTCAACCTGGCGCGCCGCCTGACGCTTCAGTGCCAGGCATCGAGCCTCGACGTGTATCGACAGCTCGTCGATCGGCACCCGGCGCCGTTCGGCGCGCTCATTCGAGCGGGGCCGGTCGACATCGTGAGCGCCTCGCCTGAGCTCTTCATCCGCAGCAACGGCCGGCGGGCGGTGGCGCGTCCCATCAAGGGAACCCGACCTCGGAGCCGGGATCCGGCGGAAGATCGGCGCCGGGCCCGTGCGTTGCGCGTCAGCGCCAAGGACCGCGCCGAGAACGTGATGATCGTGGACGTGATGCGCAACGACTTCGGGCGCGTGTGCACGCCGGGAAGCGTGCGGGCGCCGATCCTGTGGTCGGTGGAGCCGCACCCGACGGTCTGGCAGCTGGTGTCGGTGATTCGAGGCGAGCTGGCCGACGGGACGACGTCGGTCGACCTGCTCCGCGCGTGCGCGCCGAGCGGCTCGGTAACCGGCGCACCGAAGCTGCGCGCCATCGAAATCATCGACGAGCTGGAACCGGAGCGTCGCGGGGTCTACTGCGGGAGCGTGTTCCGGCTCGGGTTCGACGGCGCACTGACCGCCAGCGTGGCCATTCGGACGCTGCAGCTGGCGGACGGGCGCGCCAGCCTGGACGTGGGCGCGGGGATCGTGGCGGATTCAGATCCGGATCTCGAGTTCGACGAGACGTCCGACAAGGCGCGCGGGATCCTGGCCGCGCTTGGGACTCAGGAGTAAGCGCCGCCGCCAGTTACGCATGACGGGCGGGTTAGAAACCCGCCCCTACGTCCGATCGACTTCCTTCATCCTTCGGGAGCGAGTGCCCGTTAGGGGTCGAGATAGCGCGCCTGCACCCAGCCGTCGGGCTCCAACTCGACCCAGATGAGTCCATCCGAGGTTCGCTGTCGGCCGGTGAGCCGCACCTCGGTCTGGAAGAGCAGCACGCGAACGACCGCCTCCCGGACGGAAGGCTGGACCCGGACGTTGAGGCCGTCCTCGGCATTGACTCGACGGATGAGACTCGGCGTTGGGGTGGGCGTCACGGCGGGCGTCGGGGTTGGGGTGGGCGTGGGCGTGACCAGCGGCATCACGGTTGGCGCGCCTTCCGGAGGCGCGACGGCTGGCCGCGGCACGACCGGGGCGCTGACCGCGGGCGACACGGCTACCGCCGACAGGTCGATCGGCGGGCCGGCGAAGAGGAACCGCAGCACGATGATGCCCACCACCGGCACCGCCAGCGTGCCGACGACGCCCAGGGCCACTCCGAGATGGCCCCGCAGCCAGCCTGCCCAGCGCTCCACGCCGCTTCGCCACCTCTCGGCCGAACGTGCCGGCTAACCCTAGCGCACGGCCGGCAGCGGGCCTGATTCGGTGGCCCAGGCGGCGGGCCGCCTGGGAGATTCAGCCGCGACCGGTCCCACGCTGCACGCAGCGCGGGCCACCGAGCCCCTAGACGGCCGGACGGTTCGATGTAGGGACAGCCTTTGTGTCTGCCCTAATCGGCGCCGGCCTTAGTCGGTCTCGGCCTCGGCGCCCGGCCAGGGAGGCCAGTTGCCGAAGGCCTTGGCGGTTCGGCCTGAATAGGCGATGGCCAATGCGCCGCGCGCCTCGTCGCCGATGCCGATGAGCATGCCGTTGGCGCGTCCGCCGGCGCTGATGGCGATGACGCCCTGCGCGTCACCCCCGCTGATGGCGATGATGCCGCTGGCCGAACCCGCGCCGATGGCAACGACGCCGACGGCGTTGAAGAGGCTGACGGCGACCAGGCCGACCGCAACCAGCGGACTCATGGCGAAGGTTCCAACGCCCACCACGTAGGCGAGCGCCGTGCCCTCGACGACCACGCCTTCCATGTCGACGACGCCGAAGGCGCCGAGCAGCAGCACAACGACGGTGGCCACCAGCACGCCCACCGTGGCCAGCCCGGATACACCTCGCGCGACGTTGCCGACGGTTGCCTTGCCTGTTTCTGTCATACGCGCCACCTCCTGCGCCCCAGCGTGCGTCGTGGCCCATCGTTGGTCAAAGGGACTGGTGGGCCGACGCGCCGTTGCAGAAGCGGCGCCCCGCCGCCTACAATCCATGGCCGTCGAAGGACGGTGTCCGCACGGTGCCAAAGCTGGTGCCGCGGGCGGGATCGCGCCCATGCAGCGCTGCCGCTGCTGGGCGTTTTTTGTTTGGTCGAGCGCGGGGCGCCCGGCCAGGGAGGACAAGTCGAAATGGCAGACGCCTCACAAGCCGATCTGATCCAGGCGGCGCTTCGCAAAGCGCGGGACGCCGACTGCCGCATCGTGGACGTTCGCTTCACCGATATTCCGGGCACGTGGCAGCACTTCTCCATTCCGCTGGACAAGCTGGATGAGGACGTGTTCACCGAAGGGCTCGGATTCGACGGATCGAGCGTGCGGGGATTCCAGCAGATCCATGAAAGCGACATGCTGGTGATGCCCGACCCCACGACGGCGTTCGTGGACCCCACGCTGGAAGTGCCCACGCTGGTGCTCACGGGCAACATCCAGGACCCGGTGACCGGCGAGCCGTACTCGCGCGATCCCCGGCACGTGGCGCAGAAGGCCGAGCGGCACCTCATCGACAGCGGCATCGCGGACGTGAGCTATTGGGGTCCGGAAGCCGAGTTCTTCATCCTCAACAGCGTCCGATTCGACCAAAGCGCCAACGCGGCCTTCTTCTTCATCGACTCCGAGGAGGGCATTTGGAACTCGGGCGCGGACGACGTCCACGCGCCGAACCTGGGGCACCGCCCGCTGCACAAGCGGGGCTATTTCCCCGTCCCGCCCAACGACAAGCTGCAGGACCTGCGCTCGCGGATCACGCTGGAGCTGATGAACGTGGGCATCGATGTCGAGCTGCATCACCACGAGGTGGCCACCGCCGGCCAGGCCGAGATCGACATCCGCTACGGCCCGCTGACCAAGACGGCCGACCAGATGATGCTCTTCAAGTACATCATCAAGAACGTGGCGCGCCAGCACGGCTATACCGTGACGTTCATGCCTAAGCCGATCTTCGGCGACAACGGCTCAGGGATGCACGTGCACCAGAGCCTGTGGAAGGGCGGAGCCAACCTGTTCTATGACGCGGACGGCTACGCGCTGCTGAGCGAGACGGCCCGTCACTACATCGGCGGGCTGCTGCGGCACGCCCCGGCGCTGCTGGCCTTCTGCGCGCCAACCACGAACTCCTACCGGCGGCTGGTGCCGGGGTTCGAGGCGCCGGTGAACCTGGTGTACTCCCAGCGCAATCGCAGCGCGTGCGTGCGCATCCCGGCCTACTCACCGAGCCCGGCCGCGCGGCGCGTCGAGTTTCGCCCGCCGGACCCGAGCGCGAACCCGTACCTCGCCTTCGCAGCCATGCTGATGGCCGGCCTGGACGGCATTCGCAACCAGATCGAGCCGCCGGATCCGGTGGACCTCGACCTGTACGACCTGGAGCCCGAGGAGGCGGCGATGGTGCAGTCGGTGCCCGGGTCGCTCTACGAGGTGCTGGACGCGCTGGAAGCCGACAACGCGTTTCTGCGCGAAGGCGGCGTGTTCACGCAGGACCTGATCGACACCTGGCTGGACTACAAGCGCACCGTCGAAGCGGACGAGGTGAACCTGCGGCCGCACCCGTACGAGTTCATGCTCTACTACGACGTGTAGGCGCTCGCAGTGGGCGGTTTAGCCGCCCGCTGAATCCTCCGCATCGTCGTCCGGGAACGCCTGGCCCAGATCGACCAGGGCCTGGGAGTCGTTGGCAGACTGTCGCCGCGCGGCAAGGAGCCGGTTGACGAGCCGCGCCATGCGCCTGGTGCTGACGGGCGGCGGCGCATGCCGCGGCGGCGGGTCGACCGCGTCCACGTGCGCGCCGGCGAGGTCGTCGGGTGCATTGGCGGCGGCTGCCGCGGGCCTGAGCACGCGAAGGGTCGAAATGGCGGCTCCCGGGGGAGCCGCCGTCGGTCCCACGGCGACGCGCACCGTGCGCTCACCGTCCTCGGCGGCAATCACGACCCGCTGCCCGGCCTCTGGCCGAAGGTCGCCGGGGTCGAGCCATAGCAGGGGGCCGTTGTGGCGCAGGCGGACTCCGATGACATGGCGAATCGGCGGCGACGGACCGTCCGTCACCGCGGCGGGCCGTCGGCGGCTGGTCGGAGCGCGAGGTCCTCGAACACCAGCTTGGGGGTGACGTTGTGCTGGATGTGGACCTGGGCGGCGCGGGCCCGCAGCATGCGCGCCACCACGGAGCGGAGCGCCGCTCGCGTCTCGGCCGGCGCGTCGCTTGCGGCGGCGCGCAAGGCGGCGCGGAGTTCCGACGCCTGCGCCCGGCCGATGTGCCCCAACCACCCGTAGGCGCGCTCCGCTTGCTCGAGGGGCCGACCGCGGCCCAGCAGGTCATCCACCGCCATGAAACGCTCGGAGGGCGTCGCGCGCTCGAACGCTTCGGCCTTGGCCTGGCGCTCATCGAATTCCCGCCAGCGACTCGCGTCGCGCGCCATGCCGATCGCCCAGCCGGCGCGTCCACGCGCCGCGGCGGCAATGGCCTCGGCGGTCTCGGCATCGAGCCCGCCTGCGCCAACCAGGTGCGCGGCGATCAGGGCCGCCGGCACGGGCCCCAGGGCGATGTGATGGCAGCGGGACCTCAGAGTTGGCAGCACGCCGGTGGCTTGCTGGGCGATCAGGATGATCACCGCATGCGGCGCCGGCTCTTCGAGCGTCTTCAGCAGGGCATTGGCCGCGGGAACGCTCATCTCTTCGGCAGCGTCGATGATGGCGACGCGCGCCGGGCCGTGCGCCGGCTTGAGGTGAGTCTCGGCGGCAAGCTCGCGCACGCCACGGATTGGGATGTCGCGAAACCCATCGCGACGGCGCAACACGTGCACGTCGAGGTAGGCAGTGTGGACGTAGCCGGCGTCTCGCCGGTCGCGCGGCGGACGGGGATCGTCCACTTCGTCGGGATGGTCCCGCCGAACCGCCGCGTGCCAGAAGGGAGCGTCGGGCCCCACGGCGCGACACAGGCGGCACGTCTGGCACGGCCGCTCGGGCTGCGCGCAGCGCAGCGCCTGCGCCATGCGCGCGGCGAAGGTCCGCCGGCCGCAGCCGGGCACGCCCGTGATGAGGTAGGCATGTCCCAGGCGGCCGGCACAGTGGGCGCCCTGAAACGCCCGCACGGCCCGCTCGTGGCCCAGGAGGCCCCAGGGGCTCATGCCGGAACGGGCACGGTGGCGATGTCCCGGATGCGAATGCCCAGCTCCACCTGCTGGGCGAGGTCAAAGGTGTCGGTATTAAAGATGCTCACGGTGCCGCCGTCGCCGGTGCCGACGACCAGCGTGCGGCGGCCGACATCCACCGCCAGCGCGTGGGGGTTTCCCGCCACGGGCAACAGGAACGCAATGCCCAGGTCAGTTGGGTCCAACGCCGTGATGGTGTCGGCCCACATGTTGGCGACGAGCAGGGCCGATTCGTCCGGCAGCAGCGCCAGCCGATGTACGCCTTCCTCGAGGTCGCGCGCCGCCGAAATCTCCAAGGTGTCGGCGTCGAGCCGGGTCACGCTGCCGTCGCGAAGGCTGGCGACGAACACATTGCCGGCCCTGTCCACGGTGATGGCCTCCGGCCACGACGGCACGTTGACGGACTCTCGCTCCTCGCCGGTGGCGACGTCCACCAGGGCCACGGTCGAGAATGCGCGATTGGCAATGTAGACGGACTCTCCGTCGCCTCGCGGCACCACGTCGCCGACGCCGGCCCGCACCCGCCAGTCGTGCACGATGCGCCGCTCGTCGGGATCGATGACGAAGAGGTGCCCACGGTCGAGGTCGGACCCGGTCACGTAGAGCAGCCCGGAGACTGGGTCAACGGCCATGTCGGCCACGACAAGGCTGGTGGCCGGGGCCCGATCGTTGCCCGCCAGCAACTGCGGCTCGCCGCCATAGAACATCTGCGCGAAGTCCGAATCGAGGGTGACGGTAGCGTGCGCGGTTTCGTGCGGTTCGATCGTGACGGGATTCGGCGACTGGTGGACCGTGATGGGCCCCGCGGCCTCCGCCGTGCGACCGAGGCTTTCGGCACTCGCCGTCATCGCGCTCACCACGTAGGAGCTGCCGGCGATCAGATCGTCGAACACCACGACGCCCGACGCGTCGGTTTCGCGCGCCCGCACCAGGACTTCGCTCCCGCGAACGCTCCACAGCAAGTGGACCACGGCGCTGGCGGGAGGCCGGTCGTCCTCATCGCGCACCTCGACCCGGAGACTGAACGCCAGGGGAATCGGCGCGGCGATGCGACCGGTTCGCACATTGAACACGCGAATCTCGGTGGCCAACTCGTCGGCGACATAGAGGCGGCCGCGCGCGGGATCGGCTGCCAGCGCCCACGCCGCGCCGGCGGCGTTGATTTCCGCGTCCCGCACGGGCGCCAGCGACGGGAGATCGATGACGGCCAGGTTCCCAGACTCCGCCTCGCCGCGTCTGGGGACGCCGCCGACGAACACGGAGCCCGGCGCGGCGGCCGGGAGCACAAACGTCACTTCGCCCGGCGTTTCTACGCCGGCCTCGACCAACGGCGCACGCAGCGTTTCGTAGCCGGCGGCGCGCGCCGTGACCTGATAGGCCACATCGGAGGCCAAGCCCACGAAGCGAGCAAAGCCGTCGGTGCCGGTATGGCCGGCGGCCACCAGCTGACCCTGCAGGCCGCGAACCTCAACGAGGGTCCCCGGCAGCGGAGCGCGCGAGGCATCGGCCAGCACCTCAACATCGAGCTGGCCGGGAGCGGGCTCAACCAGGAAGGTCGTGCGGCCCTCGCCGGCCGGCTCGCCGCCGCGATAGGCCGCGGAGCCGAGGAACTCGATCTGCGTGCCCGGCAGCAGCGGCACGGTGGTCGGCAGCTGGGTCTCGATGGTGAAGGTCCCGGCGCGAGAGACGACGACCTCGCCCACATAGACGCCCGGCAACGGCTGCTCGACGGTCTCGATTTCCCCGCCAAAGGTGATCTGCGGCCGCGCGACCTGCACGACCATCTCCAGTCGCACCAGGGTGCCCTCCTCCCAGCGGCTGCCGCGGATGGTCAGCTCGCTGCCCGGAGGCCCGCTTTCCGGCTCGACACGCATCGCCGGCCCACTCTGGTCGACGAGCGGGAAGTCGCCGGTAACCGCCGAGCCGTAGAGACCGAGCGCCAGAATGATGATGACCGGCAGCAGCGCGATGGACGCCAGAACGGCGGCGATGGTGACGGCGCGACCGGTGGGCATACACGAACTCCGGGCCCGGCGGCCTACCTGACCGGGCGTCGCCATCCTCGCGGCCTCCGCCCAGATGCCTGACGTGCAGCGTCCGCGAGGATCCGGTAAGCCAACCGGGGATGCGCGGAATTGTAAGCCGCCGGCCGCCGGCCCACCCGGCGGCTAGCCGCGCGCGGTGAAGCAGCCGCTGCGGCGGGGTATGACGATTCGCCCGTGCGCATCCGCCGCGGCCGTGAGGCCGGCGCGCATGTGGGGCGCGAGGACGTCCGCCAGTCGTTCGCGATCGGCAGGCGGCATCCGATCCGGTGCGCCGCGCGCGAAGAGTCCGGCGCGGTAGACCGCAAGCGCCTGCGCCACGGAGTCGAACACCAGCGGGTCATCCCGCCAGCGCACCGACACATCGGCGAAGACGCGGCGCAGTTGGTCGGCGCCGTTCTCGAGCGTGAAGCGCTGGCGCGCGGTGGGGGCGAGGGCGCGCGCGGCCATGGCCTCCTGGCCGGCGCTGCGGCAGGCGTCCGCGTGCAGGTCCAGGAGGCGACGACCGGACCGGGCGCTGTTGGTGGCGGCGAGCAGCATGCCGCTCCGCGACAGCACGCGGCGGATCTCCCGCAGCCAGGGGGTGAGATCACTCGGGTAGTAGAGCACGTGACCCGCCACAACCAGATCAAACGATCCGCCGGGGTGCGGCAGGCGCGAAATGTCGGCCCGGGCTGCATCGACTCCGGTAAACGACCCGGTGGCGCGTACGGCATCACGGTCGAGATCAACGGCGGTTACCAGCGCGTGGGGCGCCAGCCGCCGACGCAGCGCCGCGGTCCGCGTCCCGTTGCCGCAGCCGGCGTCGAGCGCCGCATAGACCGCGTGCGGATCGACGGGCGCCAGCATCCAGGCGGAGTAGTCGCCGTCGCCAGGGCTCGGGCCGCAGGAGGAACGCATGAGAGCGCCAGCTGCCGTGCTAGGCGGCAAAGCGTCCCTCGACCGGGCCGCTTGTGATAAAATGAACAAGCCGCACGACGCGTGCATTCCTCCCCAACGACGGCTGTCACGCAGTGTGGCAGTTCACCAGGGCGCGGCCAGGCGCGACGACTTCCGCTCGCAGCCGGCGCAGAAAGGCATGGAGGCCGGTGCTCGTTCTCTCCCGTAAAGCCACCGAGACGATCGTCGTGGACGACGCCATCGAGGTAACCGTGCTGGAAATTCTTGGCGACCGCGTGAAGATTGGCATCAACGCTCCCCGTGACGTGCCGATCGTGCGGCAGGAGTTGCTGCAGCAAGCCCGCGACAATCATCGTGCCGCCGTACCGCCGGCGGAGTCGCCGTCTGCGACGACCGAACGCGACGCTTGACGCAGATCCGCGCCCGTTGACTCGCTCTTCTTCCCTCCGGATCGTGTTCCGTCGCACCAGGCGTGCACCGCGCGTGCACCGCGAGCGCGCGGAGCGTTGCGCATGAGCGACGCGCTCGACCAGCTGCGCGCGAGCTTCCAAACGCCGGCCATGGACGACCGGCCTCTGGCGCTATGGCTCTGGAATGGCGAGCTGCACGAGGCGCGAATCGGGCGGCAGATTCGCCAGTTGGCCGACAAGGGGATAGGCGGCGTGGTGATTCGCGCCAGCCGGGGGCTGCGCACGCCGTACCTCGGCGATCGCTGGTGGGACACCATCGAGTACGCGGTGGGAGCCGCCGCCAAGGCCGGGTTGTCGGTCTGGATCGGCGACGACTACCGGTCGCCGAGCGGGGCGGCGGGCGATCCCGGCGAGGCCGACGGTCAGACGCCGTCTCAGGTGCTCGCGTCCGGCCCGGAGAACCAAGGCAAGGCCCTGGTCCGGAGCGTGCTTGCGGTCGCGGGCCCAGCCGAAGTGTCGCTCGAAGGCCGCTACCCCGAGGGCGAGCCACTGGTGCGCGTGGCGGGCCGGGTGGATGCCGCGCAGGGCCTAGACCCCGAGAGCCTCATCGAGATTCCGGACGCCCCCACGTGGGAATGCCCGGACGGCGAGTGGCAGATCTTCAGCTTCGCCGTAGCTCCCGTCGACGATCGAATCGACTACCTGCGCCCCGCAACAGTGGCGCGCTTCATCGAAGCCGCCTACGCGCCCTACGCCGAGCGATTGGGCGACGCGATCGCCGGATTCGCGTTCGATTCGCCGCAGCTGGCCAGCCGACCCATTCCATGGACCGATGACCTGCCCGAGCAATTCGCCGCGCGCAAGGGCTATGCCTTGCCGCCGCTGCTGCCGCAGTTGATCGTGCGCGCCGGTCCGGCGACCACCCGGCTGCGCTGCGACTTCTACGACGTGCTGGCCTCGCGCTACACGGAGTGCTGGTTCGAGCAGCTGGCGGCGTGGTGCCAGGCGCGCGGCTACTCATGGATGGGACACACGGAGGAGCACATCGCGGCGCATCCGGCGCGCCAGGGCGACTACTTTCGCACCATGCGCGCGGTGCCATTGCCGGCCAGTGACATGCACGGCTTCCGCAACGCCCGCCCGCGCACGGTGCAACCGGCCGAGATCAAGCCTGCGGTATCGGTCGCCGCGCTGGCGGAGCGCCCGCGGGTTGCGGTCCGCGCGTTCGGCGGCGCCGGGTGGAGCGTGACCCTGGACGACGTGCGGCGGGGGCTGAGCCGCATGGCGGTGATCGGCGCCGACCTGCCGGTGATCCAAAGCTTCCACTACAGCATGGACCGCGCGGTCGCGGCCGACGATTGGCCCAACACGTTCTTCACCCAAAACCCGTATTGGCGCCAGTTCGGCGAGGTCACGTCGTATGCTGCGCGTCTCAGCGCGTTGGTGCGCCAGAGTCACGCGGCCACGACCGTCGGCGTGCTGGCGCCCTTGACCAGCGTGTGGGCAAACACGGCCGATGGCCGGCCCAATGCGCGCGCGCGGGCAATCGGCGCGGCCTTTGAATCGCTGGTGGACGGGCTGTATACGCGCCGCGTCGACGTGAATGTCGTTGACACCGCGTTCGTCCTCGGCGGCGAGCTTGACGGTGGGTCGCTGCGCCAGGGCCGTGTGGCCGTGACGGCGTTGATCATTCCGCCCATGCCGGTGATGGAACGTGCCGTGGCGGCGCGTCTAGCCGACTTTGTGAGGGCCGGCGGGCGGCTGATCTGGAGCGGCGAAGTTCCGAGCGCCAGCTCGGAGGCCGGCGCGAGCGACGAGGAGCTGCTGCGCCTGGTGAAGCCGCTGACCCCGGCCGGAGCATCGACCAAGCGGGGCAGCCGCATGGGCAAAGGCCGCATATTCACGCTCAAGGAAGACGCGGCGGACTGGCTGGATCGCCTGACGGCGCGCCTGACGACCGCCACCAGCCTGGCCTCGGACACGGACGGCGTCGCGCTCGCGGCCCGCCGGCTCGACGGCGGCGAGGTGGTGGTGGTCGTCAACGAAACGCCCGAGGAGCAGAAGGTCGCCGTAAAGAGTCGCGCCCGGGGCGCCGCCGAACTGTGGGACCCGGAAAGCGGCTCGCACCAGTCGCTCACCACCACCGGCGCGCGCACGCGGCGCACGGCGGAGTTCGTCATTCCGGGACACGCCGCGCGCGCCGTGGTCTTCGACGCCGACACCAAGCCCGCCCGCGCGTCGTCGAGCCGCCGGGCGCCGCGCGCGAAGCCGAGGGATCTGGGCTGCGAGTGGCAGTTTGCGCTGGAGACCGGCGTGCCTACCGGCCAGGGCACGGTGCGCCGCACCGAGCTGCCCGTGATGCGGTTCCAGGACTTCGCGCTTGGCGCGGGTCGTCTCGAACGGCTGCGGGACCCGGCCTATGACGACTCGACGTGGCGCGAGCTGTGGCTCACCACAGCCGACGCCAATGCCGTGGGCAACTGGCGCGCCTCGTGGATCACCGGCGTGCGACAGCCGGAGGGCTGGGTGGTTCGGCCGGATAGCGAGGCCCACGACCGGCTGCGGTTCACCAAGTCGCTGACGATCACCGACCCGCCGATCAAGGCCTGGGCCACGTTTGTGGGCGTCGAAAAAGCCACGGTCTACATGAACGGCACGGCGCTGGGCGAGTCCGACGACTGGTCCAACCCGGTGACCTACAACATCATGCCCTACCTGCGGCTGGGCCAGAACACGATCGTGGCGGACATCGCCAGCACCTCCGGCACGCCGCTATCGCTGCTGTTCGAGGCGCAGATCGATCTGCGCTCCGGGGAGTCGCTGGTCGTGGTGTCCGACGCGTCGTGGGACGTGCAGGCACCGCGCTCGGAGATGTGGACCGGCACCGCATTCGCCCGCGACGTGCCGACCGTGACGTGGGAGCGCGGGGGACCGCCCGTGCAGCCGTGGGGCCACATTGTGCTGCTGGGCGAGCCCGTGCAGTTCCCCCGCACGCTGATGTATCGCCAACGGCTGCCGACGGGCTGCGTGGGCATCGGCATTCCCTATATCAAGGGCGTGCACAAGGTCTACGTCGACGTGCGGGAACGGACGCCGGATATCAACGGCGTCTACAACATCACGACCGGCGGCGTGCTGAGCGTGGAGGTCCACGCGACGGACTTTTCCAATGGGGTGCTGGCGCCGCTGGCGTTGTTCATGCGCCCAACCACGATCAGCTTGGCGCCGTGGGGCGAGCTGGGCTATGGGTGGTACTCGGGCTCAGCGGTCTACGAGCAAAGCGTCGAACTCTCCAAGGCGGAGGCTGCGGGCACGGTTGTGCTGGATCTTGGGGACGTGCGCCACCACGCCGAAGTGATCGTGAACAACCGATCGCTCGGGTCACGCGTGTGGCCGCCTTACCGCTTTGACCTCACCGGCGCGGTGAACGCCGGATCGAACACGGTGCGGGTCCGCGTGAGCAATCTGGCCGCGAACGAGATGCGCTGGCGGCGCGACGAAACGCGCATGGGCGATCCCTGGCACCGCTATTGGCACGAGGGCAACATTGAGCCGGAGCGGCTGGTGTCCGGCCTGTTGGGGCCGGTGCAGCTGGAGCTGTCGCCCTAGCCGCCGCTAGGCCCCGCCGCCTCCCGGACAGAGCTCGGGTGCGGGGCGGCTGCCGGAATACCCACGGACGAAGTTGTAGACCTCGGCCTTGTCGTAGGCGTCCAGCCGCTGCATGACCAAAAGGGCCGTGAGCACCACTTCGGAGTCGCCCAAGCCGGCGTCGGGGTGCACGATCACGTCGTAGCCTTCCAGCTCGCGCGCCACGCGGTTCATCTCGGCCTCCAGCGCGGCGCCCCCAGACGGGTTGAAGTGGACAATCACGTGGCCCGCGCACAGGTTGGCGACCTGGACCTCGTCGGCAATGGTCGAGGCGTGGAACCCAAAGGCGGCGGGCTGAAGCGCCCGCGCGCCGGAGGTCGGCGGATCGGTGGCGTAGGCCTCGCGAGGCCCGCCGCTGTCGACGAGCGGCGATTCCTGTATCTCCTGCACGTCACCCGGGCCTTGATCCAGATTGCTGAGGCAGAACAGGTTGAGCGGAATGAGCACGGCCATCATGAAGGCAAAGTAGAGCCAGAATCCGCGGCCCAAGCCGGAGCGCGGCTGTGAGCCCGACTGCTGGCCGCGGCGTTGCCGCTTGGGCTTTTCGTCGGATTTGGCGGGTGCGTCGTCGGCTGCCGGAGCATCGGCCGGCCTACCGCCACGGGCAAGTTCGTCAGCCCGTGAGTCCGATGCGCGGCGGCGCCTGCGTCTTGCCATGGGGGAAGTGTGCTGCTGCTTTATGCCGTCCGCGATACTCGCGTCCGCGGACCTCTTGTAGCATAACCAGGTTTTGAGCCCGACTCGATCGCCCCGCGTGACGCCCACCACCCGCCCAGCAACGCGACGCCTGCCACGACGCCGCCTGCTGGCGGCAGGCGCGCTGGCGGCCGCCGGGCTGACGCTGGGCTGGCCGCGCGTCCGCGGCCTCGAACCCACCGGCGACGCGCGCGTCGTTTCCCTGCGGTACGAGCCGGAGCTGGGTCACAACATCGCGACGCTCACGGTGACGGCGGCAGGTGGGCATCACCTGGTCGACTTCCTGGGTCACTACTTCCGCACGGGCGGGCTGCGGCGGGCGGGGCTGGCCATCAGCGAACCGATCGTCGAGAACGGCGTGCTGTGTCAGTACTTCCAGCGAGGCGTGTTGGAAAGCCGCCTGACCGGCGATGGAGTGGTGATGCAGTGGCGCGACCTGTGGACCGTGCTGGGTGACGGCGAGGGCGCGGCGGCGATTGCCGACATTCCCAGCGAGTCATCGCTCACGAACCCGCACGCCGGCCGTGCGGTCGGGCCCTATGGGCACGTGGTGTCGAACCAAGCGGTCGACGGGACGCGCACGGGATTTCTGGAGCTCTACGACGCCGTTGGCGGCGAGCTGAGCCTCGGCGCGCCGCTGACGGCCGCGCGCCTGGAAACTGAGGATGACCCCGCCCCGATCATTCCGGGGTTGGCGGCGGACTTCGTGCGGCAGTATTTCGAGGCCGGCGTGATGGAGGTTCACCCGCAGACGCCCGGCGCCGCGAGTCTTGCGTTGGTGGGCGATGTCGCGCGCGACACGGCCTACACGAACTACACCTGGACGCTGGTGCAGAGCTTCGACGCCAGGCCCCCGCTCGCACCGGGACGGCGCATGCGCCTGGAGCGCACCGAGCGGCCCGCGGGCCTGATTCAGAGTGGATCGCCCATCGCCCCGCCGGGCTTCGAGCTTTCAGAATTCGCTGACACGCGGCGCCTCGGTTTCCCGGCGGTGCTTCGCTTCGCGCCGGACGGCCGGCTCTTCGTCGCATTCTCGAATGACCAGATCGTGACCATGCGCGATTCAACCGGCAATGGGCGGGCCGACGCGATCCGCACCTTTGCCTCGGGTGACGGCGTCAAGGATCCGCGGGGGCTGGCGTTCGTGGGCGACCACGTCTATGTCTCCGTCGAGGAGAAGATCATTCGGCTGCGGGACGCTTCCGGCTCGGGGGCCGCCGACGAGTCGGCGGACGTGGTCACCGGCCTGGAACTGGATACGAAGGTGCCGTTCCATCGCAACAACGGCATCGCCATCGGGCCGGACGGTCTGCTGTACATGACGCTGGGGAGCACGACGAATTCGGGCGAGATTCGCGAGCGTCCGCTGTCGGCCTCGATCTTGCGGTCGCGGTTGGATGGGACGGGACTCGAGAAGTTCGCCACCGGGCTGCGGAACCCGTTTGGCTTGGCGTTCAGCCCGGACGGGGAGCTGTTTTGCACCGACAACGGGCCGGACACCCGGGTGCGACGCAACGACGACCCGCCCGACGAGCTCAACCACGTGATCGAAGGCGCGGACTATGGGCACGCGCGATTCTGGGGCACGCCGCCGCCGGACTCGGGGACCCGCGGACCGGTGGCGAATCTGGCGGCCCACGGCGCGGCCGCGGGCTTGACCTTCTTCACCGGGCCGCAGGCGGGCGAGTTCGATGGAAACGTGTTGATCGCCATGTGGGGACCGGCGGGGGGGCGCAGCTCGTTTGCGCACAACATCCTGCGCGCGCGGCTGCGGCGACAGGGCGACACCTACACAGCGCAGGTGCGGCCGTTTGTCAGCTCGCTGACGCGGCCCACGGACGTGGTGGTGGGCCCCCACGGCGACCTCTACATCGCCGATCACGTGGGCCGCACGATCTATCGGCTGCGCCGCCGCGGCCTGGCGCCGTCGGTGTTGCGGTAGCACGGCGGGTCACCCGGCGGCCGGATCGCCGTCGGGCCGAGACCCGATGCCCTGACCGCGAGAGCGTGCATCGGCCCCTGGAGGACACGGGCTGCCGGTCGTGTCGGCGACGACCTCAGGCTCCGCGCGCGTCCCCATAGACCTCGAACGCCACCTCGCCGTCGTCGGCCACCTGAAGGCGCAGCACTGGGATGAAGGCAGCCTCCCGCCAAGATCCGGGCTCGTATTCATGCCGCAGGCGGATGACCAGCGCCCACGCGCCGGGCCCGAGGTCGCCGTCCGACGCCGGCAGCGGCACGAATGCTCCACTATCGCTACGCACGGCAAGGCTGGACGTCGCAACGTCGAGCTGGTAGCGGTGGGTGGTCGCTGCAGAGCCCGACGCCAGCAGCCCGTCAATCCACTTTGCGAACGCCGGTCCGCGCTCGTCGGGAAGAAACGCGACGGGGATGCCCAACGGCGATTCGAGAAGCCGAACCAGTATCCAGTCCTGGCTCGTCCAGCGTTCCGGCGCCCGCTCGCCGTAGCTGGCGGTGAAGGTTACGCGACTCTGGTCGAGGCGGGCATCGGTGACCTGGACGCTGACCGGAGGCGACTCATGGTCCGGCAGCGTCATGTTCGGCACCACCGTCCTTTGTGGCGCATAGATTGCAGCATCGTCGTTTCGCCAGATTGGGCGCCACTCATCGGGGAACATCCAGGGATCGACATTCGCAGGCACTACCACAAGGTCTGGCAGTTGCTCACCCTCCGGCTCTATCGGCCATAGGGGCGTCCGCAGATGCAGGCGCCCAATGTCGAGCGATCCCACCAGCCGGGCATCGGGTAGCACCGCGGCAATACGGATCCTGGCGAACCATGAGGTTGACGGGTGCAGGTAGGCCGTCAGAAATGGCGGCAATGCTCGCAGCGCCTCGAACGACGCGGGGTTCGGCGCGGCGTCGATCGCCGGGAAGGCCGGGCGCACGCGGTACAGCGCTTCTTCCTCATCGCGCGCCAGAAGTTCGAACAAGCGTGGATCGTTGAGCCAACGCGCAGCCCGTTCGGGTAGGGCGGCCTGCCACGCGTCCGTCGCATGGATGTATTGGAGGCCAAGCCGACGGAACGCCTGCGGTTCCAGAAAGTGCACGGCGTCGAGATACTCCGGGCCGAAGACGCGCTGCAGGTGGATTTGCCCCACAAATCCCGCCGCCTCGGGGCGTCCCGTGTTGAGGAAGACGCCGGCGCTGGAAGGCGGCGTGGCGAGCACGCGCGCGTTGACTGGCGTGTGGTCCTGAATATAGGTCGCCAAATGCTCCGAGATGGCGGGTAGTCGATAGCGCCGCGCGATCTCTGGCCTGCCCGGTTGGCTGGACTCGTGGTGGAGAGCGGCAGCATTCGCCAGTTGAATGCCATTTCCCACCGCAAGGCCGAGATAACGCGCGGGCGCCACGAGCGTGGGCCAGGCGATCAGTCCCACGAGTAGGGCGCCGCCGGCGTAGCGCCAGCGGGGTCGCAATTGCGCCAGGCGGGTACTCAGCGCAAGCAGCAGCGCCATCATGGCTAGATTGCGGGCGTGCCCCGCCACACGGCCCAAGTCATGCGGCGCCGGCGCGTGATACAGCCCCAGATAGGCCAGCGCACACACGCCGGCGGCCACCGCAAGCGCCAGCACCAATCGGTCGCGCCTCGCCAATACCGTAGCGACACCTGCCACAACCACAGGGCCCACGCCCAGCAGAGCGACACCGCCGGGCCGCTGGTCGAACGCGCCAAGCAAGGTCCAATGCTCCGCGCGGAGACTTGTGGCGATCGACAAGCCGGACGCCGGACCGCCTAGAAACCCCGTGAGCACGCCGCCACCGCCAAGGAGCAACAGCGCCGCGAGCGCCAGCCCGGCACCGCTTCTGACCACCTCTCCCGAGGTGAAACGTCGAGCCACCCAAATGAACCAGCCGTGTGCTGGACCGGGGCGCCGCGCGAGCGCTGATCCGTCGCGTCGAGATCGCGCCACGCGCACGGCTTCCAATCCAGTCCACAGGGCGAGTACCGCCGGAGCTAGCGTCGTTGCCAGGAGGCCGATGAATCCGACCAATCCCGCGAGCGTCATGGCGGCCGACCACGACCGGCGTTCGGAGCGGACGGCGCGCTCCAGCACCACAAACGCCAGCGCGTATCCCAGTGTGAAGGCGGGCTTCCAGATGTCCGGCAAGACCCTCTCCCAGGGATGGACGCCTTGGGACAGCACAACTGACGGCCAGTAGATATCGGCCATTGAGGCGCGCAACCCCGCCGCCGGCAATCCCGTCGGAACCGGGAATTCCAGAAGGCCATGGCCCACCCGGCCTTCCGTCCAGGCCCCATACGTGAGCAGCAAGGGCGCGACCAGGAGCATGGCAGGCCACGATCCGCGCCGCAGCACCGCCACTGCCATAACCAGCGTGAAGCTCGCCCAGGAGTAGACGTCGACCAACTCCGAAACGAAGGCCCGATCAGGGCCAATCGGCGGGGCCAGAAGTCCGACCAACAGCGCAGGCGCGTGGTGGTAGCGCACCGGCATGCCTGGATTCCAGGGCAATTCCGGTGGGAACGCGCCTGCCCGGATCGAAGCCGCCAATCCCAGATGGATGGACCAGTCCTGGATTGTCAAGAGCTGGCGGCTGGCCAGCGCTGCCCAGAGGGTCACCAGGAAGACGACGGCGAATCCGGCCACCAGGCGAGGCCGCGGACGGATTGGAAGGGGCTCACGCCAGACAAGTACCGCGCCCAGCGCAAGCATGACGCCCCAACCAATGGCCGCACCCGCCAATCCCGGAACGACGTTGAGCACGACATTGACGATCAGGCCCCACAGCGCGGGGCCGACGACCAAGCCCTGCGCCAGGGCCATGCGTTCGTCGTCCTGCCGCAGCACGGCGCGGACGATGACGTAGCCGACAGCGGCGAGCGCGGCGAGTTCGGCAACCAGCAGCAACAGGCCGGGAACTACCCCAGGGTCAATCGTCAATGCAGCGTGCTCCGTGTCCTGCCTCGACGCCCGCCGCGCAAGGCGCCGAGCTCGGCATTCGCAACATACTAGGGGGGTGCGAGCAGCCAGGTATGCGGACTATCGGGTGCACAGGCTCGGCGCCGCAGGCCTTAGGTTGTGGTCGACCTTGACATCGGAGCGCCGTATGGTTGCCCGGCGGCAGCGGGTAACCTCGATTCGTCGCTTGACCTGCGGGGTTGGATTCCGCCTTCGCGGGAATGGCGGACTCGATGTCGCCCACCGCCGGATCTTTTCGGGCGCTGAACGTGCGGTACACTCGGGCGAGTCATGAGCGGATCAGTTCCGCTCCGATCCTCGATGCGAGCGCCAGTGTTGAGCGCCCGTAATCCTCCTGGAGCCACCGTGGGTTTCGTTTCGCCCAAACGCGAGCAGGTCGCCGCGCTGCGTCTGCACAGCGACGACACGGGCTCGGCGCCGGTGCAGATTGCCCTGCTGAGCGCGCGGATCGAAGAACTCACCGAGCACCTGAAGCAGCACCGCGGCGACAAGCACACACGCTATGGGCTGCTGCGCATGGTGGGGCGGCGAGGCCGCTTGCTGAAATACCTGCGGCGCACCCAGCCCGAAACCTATCGCGAGGTGATCACCACCCTTGGTTTGCGAGTGCGCCAATAGTCGGCGGCTCTGGTTGCCCACGGCACACCGCGTCGGAAACCCTCTTCTCATGGTCCTTGGCCCCCGGTTCATCGCCGAAGCTGCACCGACGGGCCGCATGTACTTCGCTTCGGCATAGTTCGGCGGGTCGAATTTCGCGGACGAGCTAAGAAACGAGCCGGCAACTCCGGTTGCCCCCTCCTTTCTTCGCTTGTTCCGCCGGCCCGCCCGGGAGACGTGCGATATGCACAGAGTTGAAACCGAGCTGGGAGGGCGAACCTTCAGCCTGGAGACCGGCGAATTGGCCGGTCAGGCGGACGGCGCGGTCGTGGCGCGCTACGGCGACACGACCCTGCTGGCCACGGTGGTCGCGTCCAGCCCGCGTCAGGGGCTGGATTTCTTTCCGCTCCAAGTCGAGTTCGAGGAGCGGGCCTATTCGATCGGCCGCATTCCAGGCAGCGTGCTGCGCCGCGAGGGCCGTCCGCCGCTGTCGGGCATCCTGGCCGGTCGGCTGGCCGACCGCTGCATCCGGCCGCTGTTCCCCGACGGCATGCGCAATGACACGCAGATCGTCCTGACGCTGCTGACCCACGACGGGGAAAACGAGCCCGACGTGATGGGCATCGTGGCCGCCTCGGCCGCGTTGATGCTGACCGGGCTCCCCTTCGAGGGCCCCGTGGGCGCCCTGCGGGTGGGCCTGGACGGCGACGAGTTCGTGGCCAATGCGCCCGCCGACCCCGAGGGCGGAGAACCAACGCTCGATTTGGTCGTGGCCGGCACGCGCGAGGGCGTGGTGATGCTCGAGGCCGGCGCCCAGGTCGTGCCCGACGACACCGTCGTGCGCGCGATCAACTGGGGGCAAGAGCAGATCCAGGGTCTGATCGACATCCAGCGGCAACTACAGGAACTGGCCGGCAAGCCGGCGCGTGAGGTGGACATCATCAAGCCCGCCGACGAGCTGGTCGACGCGGTCCGCGAGCGCTACGGGTCGAGGATTCAGGATGCGGCGCGGGTGATGGATCGGGCGGAGCGCAAGGCGCTGCTTGGAGCCGTCGCCGCTGACGCGGAGGCGGAGCTTGGGGACGAGCACGAGGCCGCGCGGATCGACGATGCCTTGCACGACGTGGAGGCGGATGCCGTGCGCGCGCTGATTCTGAATGAGGGCATTCGCCCGGACGGACGCGATGAGTCCTCGCTGCGCAAGCTCTCGGCGCGCGTGGGCGTGCTGCCGCGCATCCACGGCACCGGCCTGTTTCAGCGCGGCGAGACGCAGGTGCTGGCGGTGACCACGCTGGGCACCCCGCGCGACGTGCAGCGCATCGGGCTGAGCGACCTGGAAGCCATGGTGCAGCCGAAGCGCTACATCCATCACTACAACATGCCGCCGTATGCCAGCGGCGAGACCGGCCGGCTGGGGTCGCCGAAGCGCCGCGAAGTCGGCCACGGCGCCCTCGCCGAGCGCGCCATTGCACCGGTGCTGCCGGACTTGAAGGACTTCCCCTACACGATCCGCGTGGTGTCGGAGGTGCTGTCATCCAACGGGTCCACGTCGATGGCGTCGACCTGCGGCAGCACGCTGAGCCTGATGGACGCGGGAGTTCCGCTCAAGGCGCCCGTCGCCGGAATCTCCATCGGCCTGATCGCCGGGGACGACGGCAAGTTTGTGGCCCTCACCGACATCCAGGGCGCCGAGGATCACTTCGGCGACATGGACTTCAAGGTGGCGGGCACGGCCGAGGGCGTCACCGCCGTCCAGGTCGACATCAAGATCAAGCATCTGACGCCCGAGATGATCGAGGCGGCGGTGCAGCGCGCCCGCGAAGCCCGGCTGCAAATCCTGGATGTGATGCGGGTGAGCATTGCCGAACCGCGCGACGACGTGGGCGAGTTCGCGCCCAAGATCACGCAGGTCTCGATCTCGCCTGACAGCATCGGCGCGGTGATCGGGCCGGGCGGCAAGATGATCCGCCGCCTGGAGGCCGAGACGGGCGCCAGCATCGACATCGAGGAGGACGGCACGGTGACCGTCGGCGGGGCCACCCGCGAGGGCACCGATCGCGCCGTCCAGATGATCAAGGACCTGACGGGCGAGGTCGAGATTGGCCGCACGGTTCTGGGCAAAGTGACGCGTATCATGAACTTTGGCGCGTTCGTCGAGATCGTGCCCGGCAAGGAAGGCCTCGTGCCCATCAATGAGCTGGCCGAAGAGCCGGTGGGTTCCGTCAATGACGTCGTGGCCGAAGGCGACGACATCATGGTGATGGTGGTGGAGGTCGATCACCTGGGCCGCATCAACCTGTCGCGGCGCGCCGTGCTGCAAGATCTGACACCCGCCGAGACCCTGGCCACGGCTCCGCCGCGGCCGGGGCGCGACGGTCCCCGTGGCGGCGGTCGCCGCAACGGGCCGGGAGGGCGCGGCGGCGGTCGTCGCGGACGCCCACCGCGCGGCGGTCGCAGGTTCGACTAGGACCGCACCATGCTTCGAGTAGCCGTGCTCGGTTCCAGCGGCCAAATGGGCCAAGCGGTCGTGGCGGCCGTGGAGGGCGCCGACGACCTCGAGCTCGTCGCCCGGATCAACCGGGTGCCGTCACCCGGGAGCTCCCCGTTCTTCACGGAGTTCGGGGCGGCCGTTCAGGCGACCTCGCCCGAGGTCGTGGTGGACTTCTCGGTGGCGGACGCCGTGGCGGACCATGCGCTGGAGGCGCTGGACGCCGGCGTGTCGCCCGTCATCGGAACGACCGGCATGTCGGAGGAGCAGGTTGGAGCCATCCGCCAACGCGCGGACGCCACGGGCGTTGGGGCGTTCATCGCGCCTAACTTCGCCATCGGCGCGGTGCTGATGATGCAGATGGCCGCCATGGCAGCCCCGCACCTCGACAGCGTCGAGGTGATCGAGCTGCACCACGACCGCAAGCGCGACGCGCCCTCGGGAACGGCGGCGCGCACGGCGGAGCTGATCGTGCGCGCACGCGACGGACGGCCCGCCCAAGACGCCGCCACCGAGGCCTTCACGCTCGAGGGCGTGCGCGGGGGCGTGCGCGACGGCGTGCGGGTGCACAGCGTGCGGCTGCCGGGACTGGTAGCGCATCAGGAAGTGATTTTCGGCGGGGAAGGGCAAACGCTCACGATCCGCCACGACTCGACGAGCCGGGAGTCGTTCATGCCCGGCGTTTTGCTGGCCGTTCGGCGGGTGCGCGGACTACGCGGCCTGGTGATCGGCCTGGAGCACTTGCTCGCAAGCTCCGAGGGAGAAGCCTAATGTCAGCGGGATATGCGGTGGGAGTGATCGGCGCTACGGGCGCCGTGGGCCGCGAGTTCTTGCAGGTGATGGAGGAGCGCCAGTTCCCGGTGCGCGAGCTGCGGCTGTGGGCCAGCCCGCGCAGCCGCGGGCGGCAGATCGAGTTCAACGGCAAGCCTCACACCGTCGAGGCGCTCGAGGACGCGGTGTACGAGGGCCTCGACTTCGTGCTCATCTCAGCATCGGGCGACATCAGCCGCGCCGAGGCCCCGCGCGTGGCGAAGTCCGGCGCGCTGGCCATCGACGACAGCTCGGCGTTTCGCTATGACGACGCGGTGCCGCTGGTGGTGCCCGAGGTCAACGCGGAGGACATCGCCTGGCACCAGGGCATCGTGGCCATTCCCAACTGCTCCACGACGCCGATCGTGCAGGTGCTGGCGCCGCTGCACGCGGTGAACCCGCTGCGGCGCATCATCGCCGACACCTATCAGTCGGTCTCCGGGGCCGGCGGGCGGGCCATGGAAGAGCTGGCCGAACAGACGGCCGCTCAGGCCCGCGGCGAGACGCCCGAGGTCGACCCGGATGTCTTCCCGCACGTGATCGCCTCCAACCTGATTCCGTCCATCGACTCGCCGCGCGACGATGGCTACTCGAAGGAGGAGTGGAAGGTCTGGGCGGAGTCGCGAAAGATCATGCACATTCCCGATCTGGCCGTTTCGGCCACCTGCGTGCGGGTTCCGGTGTTCCGGGCTCACGCCGCGGCCGTGCACGCGGAGTTCAGCGAGCCCTTCGACGCCGCCGAGGCGCGCGCCATGCTGGAGGACGTGCCGGGAGTCCAGGTGGTCGACGATCTGGCGGGCGACCAGTACCCCATGCCGTCGGACGCGGCGGGCAACGACACGACGTGGGTGGGCCGGATTCGCCAGGACATGTCCCACCCGAACGGCCTGGTGTTCTGGGTGGTGTCGGACAACCTGCGCAAGGGCGCGGCGACCAACTCGATTCAGATCGCGGAAGCGGCCATCGCGAATCACTGGCTGAAGCAGGCGCAGCCGGCGTAGCGGAGACACAGCCCACGTCGCGGGTACAATTCCGGGCGGGGTCGTGGGCGTGGTGAGCGCACCGCGCCTGAGGCGTGAATCAGCCTCGCAGGGGGGAATGCCATGCTGACCTTTGGTCGGCTCATCACTGCGGTGGTCACGCCGTTTCACGACGACGGGTCGGTCGACTACGACACCTTCGGTCGCATGGTCGACGGCCTGATCGACGCCGGCAACGACGCCGTCGTGGTCACCGGCACCACCGGCGAGTCGCCGGTGCTGACCGAAATCGAGCGCATGTCGCTCTACCGAGAAGCCCTGAGCACCGCCGACGGGCGCGCCCGCGTGATCGCGGGCACGGGCGGCTACAACACCAGCGAGAGCATCCACCTGTCGCGCGCGGCGGCGGACGTGGGCGTCGACGGCCTGCTCCAGGTGACGCCCTACTACAACAAGCCACCGCAGCCGGGTCTGTTCCGCCACTTCGAGGCCATTGCGGCGTCCACGCCGCTGCCCAACATCCTCTACAACGTCCCAGGGCGCACCTCGTGCAACCTCGAGGCGGCGACGGTGGCTGAGCTGAGCGCCATCGACAACATCATCGGAATCAAGGAAGCGAGCGCGGACTTCGAGCAGATCGGCCACATTGCGCGTTCGACGCCGGATGATTTCGCCATCTACAGCGGCAACGACGCGGACACCTATCTCATCATGGCGCTGGGCGGCGTGGGCGTGGTGAGCGTGGCCAGCCACGTGGTGAGCGGCGAAATCCGGGCGATGATCGATGCGTTCGTCGCGGGCGACCTCGACGGCGCGCGCACCCGGCACCTGCACCTGCTGCCCATCTCGCAAATCCTGTTCCCGGCCGGCTGGCCCAATCCGGTGTCGGTGAAGGCCGCGCTGGGGTTGGGCGGCTTCGACGTCGGCGTTCCTCGACTCCCCCTGGTCGATCTGCCCGACGACATGAAAGCCACCCTGCGAGCGGTGATGGACGCCTACGAGCTGGACGCTTACCTCACGCGAACGCCTGTGGCCGTCTAGGTGGCGGAGGCCCTCCCCACCTTCAGCGATCTGGCGGAGCTCGCCGACGCCGTCAAGGGCTGTACGCGCTGCCGCTTGGCGCGGGGTCGCACGAATGCCGTGCCCGGCGAGGGCGCGGCCGACGCGGCGGTGATGTTCATCGGCGAAGGCCCCGGCTATCACGAAGACCAGCAGGGGCGGCCCTTCGTGGGTGCCGCCGGGCAGTTGCTGGACGAGCTGATCGAGGGCATCGGCCTGCGGCGGCGCGAGGTCTTCATCGCCAACGTGCTCAAGTGCCGGCCCCCCGAGAACCGCGACCCGGCGCCGGACGAGGCGGAGGCCTGCCGGCCTTACCTGGACCGGCAAATCGAGCTGATCGACCCCAAGGTGATCGTGCTGCTGGGCCGGCACGCGCTGCAGGCGCACTTTTCCGACGCGCAGATCTCGCGGGCGCGCGGGGTGCCGCGCCGCCGCGACGGGCGCACGTTTCTGCCCGTCTATCACCCGGCGGCGGCGCTGCGGCAAATGCGGCTGCGCGACGTGCTGCGGGGCGACTTTGCGCTGATCCCGAAGCTGCTCGAAGGTCCGGCGCCCGCGGCCGAGCCGGCCGAGCCGGAGAGCCAGCAGCTGTCGATGTTCGGATGATCGTGGCAAACCCTGAACCGCAGCTGGGTGGCTGGGGTCTGGATTCCGGTTTTCGCCGGAATGACGGAATCGGCACCCTTCGCCGGGCGCCGCGAAGCTAGCGGGCGCGTTGCAGCAGGACTTGCGCCCCGACACCGTCCGCGTCGTGCCCATCGGCGGCGTGGGAGAGATCGGCAAGAACTGCACCGTCGTCGAGTTCGGCGACGACGCCGTCATCATCGACTGCGGGCTGACGTTTCCGGACGCCGAGCACCTGGGCGTGGACCTGATCCTTCCCGACTTCGCCTATCTGCGCCAAATCCGACACAAGCTTCGCGCCGTGCTGCTGACCCATGGCCACGAGGACCACATCGGGGCGCTGCCCTTTGCGCTGCGGGACTTTCCGCTGCCGCTGTATGGCACGGCGCTCACCCTGGGCCTGGTGCAGGTGAAGCTGGACGAGGCGCGGCTGGTTGACGGCCAGGAGTTCCACGTGGTCGAAGCGGGCGACGTGGTCGAGATCGGGCCGTTTCGCTGCGAGTTCTTCCACATGTGCCACAGCATTCCCGACGCCACGGGCATTGCCGTGCATACGCCGATCGGCACGATCGTGCACACGGGCGATTTCAAGCTCGACTACACGCCGGTGGACGGACGCCCCCCGGACGTTCAGACCCTGGGCCGGCTGGGGCGCGACGGCGTGCTGCTGCTGATGGCCGACAGCACCTACGCGGATCGTCCCGGCTATACGCCGTCGGAGCAGGTGGTGGCGGAGACCTTCGACCAGATCTTCGCCGAGGCGCCGGGGCGGATCATCGTGGCGACGTTTTCGTCGCTCGTCTCGCGCGCGCAGCAGGTGTTCGACGCGGCCATCGCCTACGGACGCAAGGTGGCGCTGGTCGGACGGTCAATGGAGCGCGTGCACCGGGTGGCCGCCGACCTGGGATACGTGCGCGTGCCCGAGGGGCTGATCGTGGCCGCGGAGGACCTGGACGACTTCCGGGCCGAAGACATCGCCATCGTCTGCACCGGCTCGCAGGGCGAGCCGCGCTCGGCGCTGGTGCGCATGGCGAACCGGGACCACCGGAACATCGACATCGCGCCCGACGACACGATCATCGTCTCGGCCGCCGCCATCCCCGGCAACGAGGCGAAGGTCAACCACACCATCGACCGGCTGGCGCACCTCGGCGCCACCGTCTACTACGAGCAGCTGCGCCCGGTGCACGTCTCCGGCCACGCCAGCCAGGAGGAGCTCAAGCTGGTGCTCACGACGCTGCGGCCACGCTTCTTCATGCCGGTGCACGGCGAATACCGGCACCTAGTGGAGCACCGGCGGCTGGCGGAGTCGGTGGGGGTGGGTCGGGACGACATCCTGATGGCCGAGAACGGCGCGGTGATCGAGGTGACGCGCGACCGCGCCGCGATCACCGACTACGTGGAGGCCGGCATGGTGTTCGTGGACGGCCTGGGCGTGGGCGACGTGGGCGAGACCGTGCTGCGCGACCGGCGGCACCTGGCCGAGGACGGCGTGGTGGTGGTCGTGGCGGCCGTGGACCACCACACCGGCAAGTCCGTGGGCACGCCGGAGATCATCTCGCGCGGGTTCGTCTACGCGCCCGAGTCCGAAGACTTGCTGGAGCGGGCGCGGGAGCACGTGCGCCAGACGATCAATCGCGGCGACCACCCGGATCCGGAAGTCGACTACCTGCAAGGCAAGATTCGCAGCTCACTCGGCCGACACCTCTACCAGAAAACCCGGCGGCGGCCGGTGATCCTGCCGATCGTGACGGAGGTCTAGCGCCGGGAATCGGCTCTGGGGCAGCCGGTCCGGAAGGGTCTCTACGGAATCCCTTGCGGCGGCGCCGGCTCGAAGTCGGGCACAGCGAGGGGTTCGTGCAAGTACACCGCCGGGGCGCTAAAGGTGTTCTGCACCACCCGGCCGTCGGGGTAAATTTCGAGCCGCTGGACGCGATGGCCGTGCCCGAAGGTGATGGCAAGCTCGAGCTCCCGCCCATAGACGGTCTCGAACGCCGCGACCATGGCGGCCTCGGTGGGCCGGTAGACGTTGATCCAGTGGTCGTTGCCGGCCCGCACCACGAGCGGAAAGGACTCACCTTCGACGGCGAAAGCCAACGCGGTCTGCGCTCCGTCGGCAGGCGTCACCAGCCAGACGTCGCGGCCCACGGTGATCGTCTCGTCGGTCGCCTCGCCGTCGGCGTCGAGAAGGTGGAATTCGCCCGCGGGCCGCTCCGCATCCGCCGCCTGCGCGAAGCGCCGGGCCATTTCCGTGCTCAGGTCATTGGCATTCCAGTACACGATCTGGACCGATTCGGGCAGCGCGGCCAGCACGGGATCAACCGCTCTATCGGTGGTCAGGCTCACCACGAGGTCATAGCCGGCAAGCGCGTCCGCCGTGGCCTGATCGGGGGTCATGAAGTCGGCCTGGGGCACGTAGCGCCGCAGGTAGTGCCGCAGCAGCAGGCGCTGACTCTCGAACAGGTCGTTCGTGCCGGCCGGATACGCGTCGGCCGGATCCCCGAGGATGACCGCGCGCGGCAGATCGTCGGCTCGCGTCTCGGTCAGCTCGGCCAGCTGCGCCTGCGCCAGCTCGTAGCGCCGCCATTCATAGGTGTCGTCCGGGAAAAGGTGCGAGCCCTCCCAGAATTCGTTCCAGCTGTAGATGAATATCAGGCCCGGGTTGCTGTGCGCGGCCAGCCAGGCGGTCTCCTGCAGATAGCGGTTGTCGTCGCGAATCACGCGCAGGGTCCCGTCGCGCTCGGCGACGCCGCGGTTGTCGAAGATGTAGTTCCAGGTCACCACGTGATGCCCGAATTGCCACTGGGGCACGTCCACCACGAAATTGAATGGCGCGTAGTCGTCCGGCCAGCGTTCGAACGCGAAGGCGTGGACCCTTGTCGAGGCCGACCAATCGAAGATCATGTCGACGTCCAAGGCCTTCTCGACGCGTCCGGCGATCTCGGCGAAGAACCAGGTCCACGCGTCCACGTCATCGAGCGCTTCGGGGAAGCCGTAGGCGTAAACGACCACGGGAAGCCGTCCGAACGCGTCGAATAGCCACAGGTCCGACGGTATTCCCTGGTAGAAGGCGATGACCTCGTCCGCGATCTTGCTGACGCTGGCCTCGTCGGCCGCGATATAGGCACGATCACTCAGAACTGCCCGCGCGCCGCTGAACAGCACCTCCCAGTCGTAGAACAGCCCGATCTTCAGGTCATGACGCCTGAGGGAATCGATCGCGACGGACGACGGTTCCAGGAGGTTGGCGCCCGTCAGATACCACTCCCAGACGATGCCATCGACGCCCAGATCGCGGATCAGCTCGAAGTTCACGTCGTAGTACGCCGCCGATCCCACCTCCTCCCGCGTCAATCCAACCCGCTCCCAGCTCAGCCCGTGGGTGAAGTACTCCGTCGGGAGGAAGCTCTGGTCCCACCAGTCGAAGAAGTGCACGGCGCTGACGGGGCGCGGCGGCTGGAGGTGCGGACGCTGGTCGGCGCGGTGGGGCACGGTGGCGTGGGCCGGGATCAGCTCCGCGGCCTGCAGCATCTCGAGCACGGAAATCCGCCGCGGCGCGGCGTGCGCGGCGGGATCGTAGACCCACGCCCCCCGCTGGGTCCGCAACGCGTAGCCCGCGTGCGTTCGCGCCACCGCCATCGGCCATCCGTACAGCGCGATGGCCGCGTCGTCACTCTCCAGGGTTTCCGCCGCCGTGTGGTAGGCCGCCCGCAGCGCCACGCGCCACGGTTCCGCCCCCTCCAGCAGCGCCAGATGCCGGTTCCGGACCTCGTCCCAGGTCAGTCCCTCGTCGGCCGACCAGTCGGCCGGCGCCGGGATCCCAAAGTCCTCCAGCAATTGGGCGTCATGCCCCCGCGCGGACAGGAAGTCCATCACATTAACGATCGATGCGCCCCGGGTGGGATCCGCGCGCAACAGGCCGCGCTCGAACACTTGCCGCACCCAGCCGTCGAGCAGGAAGCGGCGCGACACCGGCGCCCCGAGGGTGTCCTCCCCGCCGAGGTCCCGCCAGCCCGACCAGAGGCGCATGCCCCGGTCGTCGGTAACGGAGAAGCCGAGAGCGGTCTCGTCCGCCGCGTCCGACGCGAAGAAGGCGCCGAATCCTCCTGGTACCGCCGTGCCCTGCGCCTGGGCGGCGCGTGGAACGGCGACAAGCACGGCCAGGAGCACGACCAGGCACACGAAACGCGCGCCGGCGCGCCCGCCGCTCGGCAGGCGGGTCCTCGGAGCCGGCATTCGCCTAGGCAACGCTCGGCCGAGCGTTTCCCGGCGCGCCGCGTGTCGGCGCGGACGCTTCGCACGGCATCCTCACGCCGGAACCGCCACGTCGGCCGGGACGTCCCGCGGAGGAACCGGTTCGAAGTCCGGGATTGCGAGGGGTTCGTGCAGGAACACGGCCGGGGCGCTGAAGGTGTTCTGCACGACGCGGCCATCGGGATAGACCTCCAGCCGCTGGATGCGGTGACCGAGCGCGAAGGTGATGGCGAGCTCGAGCTCCCGCCCATAGACCGTCTCGAAAGCGGCGACCATGGCGGCCTCGGTGGGCCCGTAGACGTTGATCCAATGGTCGTTGTCCGCCCGCACCACGAGCGGATACGACTCACCCTCGAACTCGAATGCCAAGGCAACCTCAGCCCCGACCGCAGGCGTCGCCAGCCAGACGTCGCCACCCAGATTGATCGTCTCGTCGGTCGCCTGGCCGTCGTCATCGAGGAGCGGGAATTGGCCGTGGGGCCGGTCTTCCTCCGCCGACTGCGCGAAGCGTTGCGCCAGATCCGTGCTCAGGTCCGTGGCGTTCCAGTACACGATCTGGACCGATTCGGGAAGCTCGGCCAGCGCGGCATCAACCGCCCGATCGGTGGTCAGGCTCACGATTAAGTCATAGCCGGCCAATTCGTCCTCGGATACCTGCGCAGGCGTCATGAAGTCGGCCTGAGGCACGTAGCGCCGCAACAGGTGGCGCAGCAGCAGGCGCTGGCTCTCGAACAGGCCGTTGGTCCCCTGTGGGTAGGCATCCGCCGCGTCTCCAATGATGACGGCGCGCGGCAGATCGTCGGCCCGCGTCTCGGCCAGCTCTGCCAGCTGCGCCTGCGCCAGCTCGTAGCGCCGCCACTCGTAGGTATCGTCCGGGAAGAGGTGCGAGCCTTCCCAAAACTCGTTCCAGCTATAGATGAAGACCAGGCTTGGGTTCGTGTGCGCGGCCAGCCAGGCGGTCTCCTGGAGGTAGCGGTTGTCGTCGCGGATCACGCGCAGCAGCCTGCCGCGCGCACCGCCGCGATTGTCGAAGATGTAGTTCCAGGTGACGACGTGATGCCCGAATTGCCACTGCGGCGCGTCGACCACGAAATTGAACGACGCGTAGTCGTCCGGCCAGCGTTCGAATGCCAAGGCCTGAACCCGCGACTCGGCCGTCCAATCGAAAATCACATCGACCTCCAGCGCGGTCTCGACCCTGCTCGCAAGCTCGGTGAAGAACCAGGTCCACGCGTCCACGTCGTCGAGCACTTCCGGAAAGCCGAAGGCGTAGACGATCACCGGGAGTCGCCCGTCCGCGTCGTAGAGCCACAGGTCCGGCGGAATGACCTGGTAGAAGGCGATCACCTCGTCCGCGATCTTGCTGACGCTGGCCTCGTCGGCCGCGATGTAGGCCTCTTCGCTGAGCACCGGCTGGCTGCCGGCATGCACAACCTCCCAGTCGTAGAACAGACCGATTTTCAAGTCGTGGCGTCGCAGGGAGTCGAGCACGACGGGCTTCGGCGTCAGGCCCACGTTCTCGTACCACTCCCACATGACCCCGTCGACACCGAGGTCGCGGATCAGCCTGAAATTCACGTCGTAGTAGGCCGACGACCCGATCTCCTCGCGCGTGAGGCCAACCCGCTCCCAACTCAGCCCGTGGGTGAAGTAGTCCGTCGGCAGGTAGTCCGGTCTCCACCAGTCGAAGAAGTGCACCGCGCTGACCGGGCGCGGCGGCTGGAGGTGCGGCCGCTGATCGGCGCGATGCGGCACGGTGGCGTGGTCCGGGATCAGCTCCACGGCCCGCAGCATCTCGAGCACCGAAATCCGCCGAGGCGTGGCATCCGTGCCGGGGTCGTAGACCCACGCCGCCCGCTGGGTCCGCAGCGCGTAGCCCATCTCGGTCTGCGCCACCGCCAGCGGCAACCCGTACAGCGCAAGCGCGGCATCGTTGTTCGCCAGCGGCTCACGGGCCGTGCGAAATGCGGTCCGCAGCGCCACCCGCCACGGCTCCGGCCCATTCAGCAGCGCCAGGTGGCGCTCCCGAATGTCATCCCAGCTTTGCCCCTCGTCGGCCGACCAATCGGCCGACGCCGGGATGCCAAAGTCCTCCAGCAACTGGGCGTCGTGCCCGCGCGCGGACAGGAAGTCCAGCACGTTCACGATTGACGCGCCCCGCGCGTGATCCGCGCGCACGAGGCCCCGCTCGAACACCTGTCGCACCCAGCCGTCGAGCAGGAAGCGGCGCGAGACCGGCGCCCCAAGGGTGTGCTCCCCACCGAGGCCCTGCCACCCCGACCAGAGGCGCATGCCCCGGTCGTCGGTGACCGAAAACCCGAGCGCGGACTCGTCTGCCGGGTCCGACGCGAAGAAGACGCCGGCGTTGATCGGGGTGGCCGGCCCGGCGGCGCCAGCTTCGGGCGCACCGACGCTCAACGCCGCCGCGAGCATCGCCGCGCCGGCCAGCCACCCGGCGGCGCGCCCGCGGCCCGCACCGCGACGGGTCCAGCAATGGATCCTGATCACCGGTCTGGGGCGCAAGGCGTCTACGATCGTCCTCGCGTTGATAGCGCTCCCCTGCTCTATTCGCAGATTGTTGGCCGAGCATAGGTACTTTTGACCCCTATGCACACAAATGAATGCTGTCACCCGGTCGCCGCGGGGAACGTGCCACGCAACAACGCCCCGGATCGCAAGCATCTTGGAATTGCCCCAGTCCCACTAGAAAATCCTCGGGCGGGCCAGATATCATCTGTGGAGGGTTGTCGACGCGCCGAAGCCGAGGCTTTTCCAGCCAGGGCGCGGAGCCGGCCCGCCAATTGAGATTCGGAACTCGCTCGGGAGGCACTAGTTCCACCAGACCCGGCGGCGGCCGGCGAGCGTGCCGATCGTCACTGAGGTCTAAAGCCGGTGCGTGTCATGCCGCGCCGGCAAGGAGTGCCTCGTGGCCAAAACGCGCCGGGCAGCGACCCCAGCGCCGCAATCCCCCCGAATGGAACGCTGGGACCTGCTGGGGCTGGTCGGAATCGTTCTCAGCGCGCTTGGCCTGACCGCCTTCATCGGTCTCTTCAGCCGGGATGGGTTTGTCGTCGCGGCGAGCGGCGCCGCCTACATCGAGGTCTTCGGCCGCGCGGCGTCGATCGCCGCGATCGCATGCATCCTGGTTGGACCCGCGCTGCTGCTGAGCGGCGTGCGGAGGCGATCGATCGTCGGGCCGGGGCACGTGGCCGCGGCGGTGGCGTTCGTGCTGGGGCTGGCCGCCCTGGTCGGTCTGGCGGCCCCGGAAGACGCGCTGGCGGCTGACAGCGGCGGCTGGATTGGCCGGTTTATCGGCCACGGGCTCGCGGCGAGCGTGGGCGGGGCGCCGGCCTACGCGCTGCTGGCCCTTGCGACCGTGGCGGCGGTCGGCTACGCCCTGCTGGCCTCGGCGCGCGGCGCGGCGACGACGCGGCTAACGGGGCGGTTGCTCATCGACGGGGCCGTGTACCTGGCACGAATCGTTGCCGCGACGGCATCCGCCGCCAAACGCCGCCTTGGTCCGATCTTCCGGCCGCAATCCGCGGATAAGTCGCGCCGGGCGTCGGAAGCGCCGGAACCGGCGGTCGACTCGCCCGAAGTGGTCAACGGCTCGTCGAAACCCGAAGATTGGGAGCAGGGCCCGCTGATCCGCACCGCGCCGACCGTGGCGACGGCCCCGGCCACCGAGGACGACGACGAGGGCCCGTGGACGCTGCCGTCGATGGACCTGATGCAACCGACGCCGCCGGCGACCGACGTGCCCGACGCCGAGATCCGGTCGAAGGCCCAGGTGATCGTGGATACGTTGGCCTCCTTCAACATCGAGGCCAGCGTGCCGGAGGCGATTCCGGGTCCGGTGGTGACCCAATACCTGGTGCGGCCGGGCACGGGCGTCAAGGTGGCGCGCATCACCGCGCTGGCCAACGACCTGGCGCTGAAACTGGCCGCGCGCAGCCTGCGCATTGAGGCGCCGGTGCCGGGGCGGCCCTATCTGGGCATCGAGCTGCCGAACGACGAGCCGTTGGTCGTCAGCGTGCGCGAGGTCATGGAGTCCGAGGCGTGGGTGGGGTCGCGCTCCAACCTCAAGCTGGCGCTGGGCAAGGACGTGGCCGGCATGGTGCAGGTAGTCGACCTGACGGCGATGCCGCACCTGCTGATTGCAGGGTCCACCGGCGCCGGGAAGTCCGTGTGCCTCACGTCGCTGATCACGGGCTTGCTGTGCCAGACCACGCCGGACGAGCTGCACCTGGTGCTGATCGACCCCAAGATGGTCGAGCTCGTGACCTTCGACGGCGTGCCCCATCTGCGCATGCCCGTCGTGACGGACATCGACGACGCGGTGCCGGTGCTCACGTGGGTCAGCCGCGAGATGGCCCGGCGCTACCGCGTCTTCAACAAGGCCGGCGTGCGAAACATCAAGGGATATAACGCAAATCCGACCGAGGCCACCGACGGCAAGCCGCTGCCCTACCTCGTCACGGTCATCGACGAGCTGGCGGACCTGATGATGACCGCGCCGGGCGACGTCGAGCGCCTGTTGGCGCGACTGGCGCAGCTGGCGCGCGCCACGGGCATCCACCTGGTGGTCTCGACGCAGCGGCCGTCGGTGGACGTGGTGACGGGCTTGATCAAGGCCAATTTCCCAACGCGCATCTCGTTCATGGTCAGCAGCCAGGCCGACTCGCGCACGATCCTGGACGGGGCCGGCGCGGAGCGGTTGATCGGCCGCGGCGACATGCTGTTCGCGCCACCCGAAGGCGGCAAGCCGATCCGCGTGCAGGGGGTCTATACCGACGACGCGGAGATTAATGCGGTGGTCGACCACTGGCGCGAGCAGGGCGAGCCGCAGACGCTGACGACCGAGGACCTGCGGGACGCCATCGAAGAGGGCGACTCGGAGGAAGACGAGCTGTACGTGTCCGCAACGGAACTCGTGATGCGGCACGAGAGCATCACGCCCGACCTGCTCAGCCGTGAGCTGCGGATCGGACGGTCCAAGGCGCAGAAGCTGGCCATGCAGCTGGAGGCCGAGGGCTTCGTGGGGCCGCCGGAACCGCAATCGGCGCGGCGCCAGGTGCTGCAGCGCAGCGAGACGGTCTAGCGCCCGCAGAGGCGTTTCGCCAACTGCCCATTCCAGGCACAGTGCACGCCTTCGGGTCCGAGCGGCCTGGATTCCGGCTTCCGCCGGAATGACGGAGAAGCTGCGCAGAGGTTCCAGCCAGGAAATAAGGACCCGGCGCATTGACGCTGACGCCCGGCCCGGCTATAAGCGACGAAAGCGCCGGGCGCGGGCGACATACAGCGGCGCCGCAAGCGGGTGGAGGCTCTGCCGATGACGCGTGACGAACTTCGGGAACTGATCCAGGGGCCGATTGCGACGGTCCCCACGCCGTTCGACGATGACTTCGAGGTCGATCACGGCTGCATGCACGCGATCACCCAGTGGTGGGTGGAGCAGGGCCTTGTGAAGGGCGCTGCCGTGATCAAGGTGGCGGCGGCCATGGGCGAAGGCCCGATGCTGAGCGATGAGGAGTGGCCCGCGCTCTTGCGCACCGTGGTGCAGGCGGCCGATGACCGCGCGGCGATCGTGTGCGGGCTCCACTACAAGGACACCAAGCGCACGATCGAGGACGCGAAGCGCGCGCAGGACCTGGGGGCCATGGCGCTCCAAGTGTGTCCGCCGGTCTTCAATCTGCCGAGCCAGGGCGACGCGATCGACTACTTCAGCGACCTGTCGGACGCCATCGACATCGGCATCATGGTCTATCACACCCACTGGCTGCCCGGCGGTCGGATGGAAGTGGACACGCTGGACACCATCGCGGACATCGACCAGGTGGTGAGCATCAAGTGGGCGGCCCCGGCGGATGTCGACTACGACGAGATGGCCCGCTTCACGGACCGGGTGAGCGTGATCGACAACGGCGGCGGGCCGATCCGCTGTCACCAGCTCGGCGGGCGGGGCTATATCAACCTCACGTCGGATATTCACCCGGCGCACGACCTGCGCGTGTGGGAGCTCATGGAAGCGAAGCAGTACGACGAGGCGGAGACGCTGTTCGAGTCTGTGAACGAGCCGCTGCGCCTGTTCGCCGAGCGCATGGACCAGCGGTCGGGCGGGCAGGGACGGGTGAAGAAGGGGTTGACCGCGGTGATGGGCCGCCCGATGGGGGCCTCGCGGCCGCCGTCCAAGCCCCTCAACGATCAAGAGCTCGACGAGCTCCGCGAGATCGTGCGCGGCTTCGGATGGCCGGTGGCGTGAGGCGGCATCCGACATCATCGTGGCAACGGGAGGTGTGCCCATGCTGACCATCGACGAGGCCAAGGCACGGCTGCAGGGCGTGGTGGTGCCGATTGCGACGATCTTCACCGACGACGGCGCGGTCGATCTCGACGGCCTGGCGTCCAACGTGCAGTGGATGATCGACCAGGGCGCGCGGCAAGGGAACACCGTATTCCTGGCCGCGGGGTCCGGCGGCGACTTCACCGTGCTGAGCACGGAGGAGCGGCGCCAGGTAATCCGAACCATCGTGGAGGTCAGCGGGGGACGGGTCCCGGTGATGGCCGGCGTGCAGAGCACCGACATCCGCGTCGTGATCGAGCTGTGCCAGTTCTGCGAGGACTTGGGCGTGGATGCGGCGCAGATCAGCGCGGCGTACTACTACACGGTGACGCCCGAGGACGCCGTGGTCTGGCACGAGGAAGTGGCGCGGCACACCGACGTCGGCTTCGCGGCGTATAGCCATTGGTACAGCGGATCCAAATACGACGTGCCGGTGGACTTGATGGCGCGGCTGGTGGAGCTGCCCAACACGATTGCGGTGAAGTGGGGCTCGCCGGACATGGGCAGCCACCTCGACGGGTTGCGGCGGTTCCTACCGCTGGCGGCGGTGGTGGACAACTCGCCGCTGGTGGTGTTGGGCCACATCCTGGGCTGTCGCGCGTGGATCAGTCACGTGCCGAACTTCCTGCCGCAGCACTCGTGGCACGTGTGCGACCTGATGCAGGAGCGCCGCTACGAGGAGGCGCAGCGCGTGTTCGACGACTTCATGGTTCCGTACGGCGAGATCATCGGCCGGATCGGCGCGCAGACGGCGGGTGAGGGCGTGTTCGTGAAGCCGTGGATGGCGGCGATGGGCCTGCAGGCCGGGGGGTCGCGGTTGCCGTCGCGGGACGCCGCAGCAACGCCCGAAACGCACGCGGAGATTCGCGAAATTTTGGCGCGGCAGCGCGAGGCGGTGCCGGCGTAGGAGCCTCGTAGGGGCGGATTTGTAACTCGCCTCTACACCAGACGCGGAACGCGCCTCCACGATTCTCCGCGTGGATTCCCGCGTTCGGAGACCTTTGCAAGACTCGGCCACGCTTGGGAATGACTGGGCGAACCCCATACGCCCCCAGGTTCAATGATGGGTGGATTCCCGCCTTCGTGGGAATGACGGATTGGGGGCGCGGTAGCGAGAGGCGGTGCCGGCGTAGGGGCGTAGCGACCGGGGGCGCCCACAAGACACCCCAGGTGCCTAAGGTGTCAAGCCGCGAGCGGTTCGAG